>JAHQWX010000126.1 GCA_029856375.1 Promethearchaeia archaeon
CTGGGGTGATTATGGGTATTTCGCTTTTAACTGGTGCAATTTTCGGTTTTGTTTCTTGTACTTTAGAAATACTAATAACCTTGTCTGGAAGTGGTGTTAACTTTTTGTCTTTATCCGGAGGTTTTGGAAGTTCAATTTGTAGTGGTTTGATTTCTACCGTTTTTACTGATTCTGGTTTTTTTCTTTCTTTAGGTTTTTTTTCAGCGCCAATTTGGGGGATAACAATTTTCGGAGGTTCCAATCTGGATTTGGTTTTAGTTGTAGGTCTTTTTGGTGCAGGCGCCGGAAAAGTTTTCTTTTTTGCTGTTTCTAAAGACTCGTCCTTTTCTTTTAATTTCGTTTCAAGCTCAGTTATGTGATCCTTTAGTTTCGAAATCTCTCCCTTGAATTCTTCCGAAACCTGAGTAACTATTTGTTTAATGTCAAGATCGGCTGGAACCTTAACCTCTTCCCCTTTTTGTTCGACACCTTCGGCTTCTTCTTTTCTAACTTTTGTATCCTCGGTTAAAGCGAGAATTTTTTCGATATTTTCGTGCAAGCCTTCAACTTCTTTAAACCATAAATCGAGCGTATCCCAATTCTTAACTGTTTCCAAGGTATTACTAATTAAATCTTGACTATTTTCAAAACCCGAAATATTATCTAATAAATCTGTTAATAAATTAACGAGCTTCTCTTTAGATTCAATCTCCTCGTCGGGTGTGGGCTCTTCATAGAATAAATTAATGTAAATTACTCTTATTTTCTTTAGAACCTCGATAAAGGCTTCGTTATCCACAGGATCAACTCGCTATTCTTTCGATTTCGATGATTTCTTTTAGCTTAAATTCTTTGTATTTTCTATGTAAAGTAATGAAAATTGTAATATTTATTTTTTTATCTTTTCTGGCTTATTTTAATAAGGATACTCGTAAGGTTATTAAAACTTATTACAGTTCCCTAATAAAAATCATAAAATTAAAAAAATTTGAGAATTTATAATACTCATAAAAATAAAATATGAATAACTATGGCTAAAAAAGTTAGCGACGAAAAATGGGCCATCGCACACATCCTAAGCTCTTATAATAATACAATTATTACTGCTACTGATCTTTCGGGAGCAGAAACCTTTGCCAAATGTTCTGGTGGAATGGTCGTGAAAGCTTCGCGGGAAGAAAGCAGTCCATACAGCGCAATGCAAAGCGGTTTTCGTGTTGCAGGCGAGTTAAAAGACAAAGGAATTATTGGTGTTCACATAAAAGTAAGAGGACCAGGGGGCCACAAGTCAGGCACTCCGGGACCAGGAGCTCAAGCGGCTATTCGAGCTTTAGCACGCTCGGGATTAAGGATTGGTAGAATAGAAGAAGTTACGCCTAAAAGCCATGATGGTTCACGTCGTAAAGGCGGGCACCGTGGTAGGCGAGTATAAAACCTATTTTTAAACCTATCTAGTACGCCTTTAAAAATAAGATATATTTTTATGTATTTAAATGAAGAGAAATTTAGTTAACAAAAGATAACATAATTTTAAACTTCTTTTTCAGCAATTAATTCGGCTTCTTTTCCATGGAATGGACTTGATTCAACGAATTGAATTGACTCTTCTTCCTCTTTCAAAACTAAGTGTGAAGGTGAATCTACTTTCTTTCCACCCACTGAGATGTGTCCGTGGACTATTAATTGCCTCGCGTGATAAACCGAGTTCGCCAAGCCTTTTTTGTAGACTAGAGTTTGTAATCGCCTATTTAAGATATCGTCAACTTCAATGAGTAAAATATCTTCGAACTCAGCGCCCTCTTCCAAAATCCCCAATCTTATTAACTTCTGCATCAAAATCTCTAATTCTTGCTGCTGTCTTTCAGCTGGTAATGTCCTAATATGTCTAGCCTGTCTTCTGAAGTTACCTATTTGAGTCCTATGTTTCCAAAATTCGCGCTTGTTTCGAAGTCCATATTCCCCAAGATATTTTAGTTCCTCTTCAATCCGCTTTTTCTGGAACGGATGACTTGGTTTTTTATATTTCTTTTTTAATCTCCTTGGATCTCCCATTTGAACGCACCTATTATATCTTTTTCTTTTGAAGTTGTTGTCTTTGTTTCTTTCTAATGACTCCGACAACTAATCCCCGCCTTCCTGTGGATCGAGTTCTTTGCCCTCTAACTTTCAATCTGAATCCATGCCTGTACCCTTTCCACGATTTAATCCTTCTCATTCTTTCGACGTCTCGTTTCACTACCAAGTCTAAGCGGGGTCCTGTTATGTGCGTATATTCGCCCGTTCTCAAGTCTTTTTGTCTGTTGACCATCCAATTTGGAATACCGTGTCCTAACGGGTCCTCAATTATCTCTTCGATTTTTTTCAACTCTTTTTCGCTAAGTAGTCCCATTCTCGTCGTAGGATCAATTCCCGCTACTTTAACTAGCGCTTGCGCGAAACGAGCACCGACGCCTTTCACTTGAGCTAATCCGTATTGGGCGAGCAGCGTTCCGTCGATGTTGGTTTTGAGCAATCGAACGATTTCCTTGAACGAGCCTTTCTTAAAAATATCGTCTACTGCCATCGTACTGAAGTTGAATAATGAAACAGATAATTATTAATTTTTGGATTCTAAATATATTATTAAAATTTTTGTTTTGGCTTAAAATTTAATTAGACGCGAAAATTCAATAATTTAGATAGATATTTAGTCAAAGAAAAATGCTCGATATAGAAATTTTTCGTAAAAATCCAAAAGTAATACGGGAATCCGAACAAAAACGCTTTAAGGATACTGTCCTAGTGGACAAAGTAATTGAATTCGACAAGCGGTGGCGAGAAAAAGAGCAAGAAAGAAACGAGTTGAGGCGCCAAAGAAACGAGATATCGAAACAAATTTCTGAGAAACTTAAAAGCGGCGCGTCGAAGGATGCGGTGGCTAAATTAAAGAGCGAAGCGAAAAAACTGGGGGAATTAATTCCGAAGGCTGACGACGAGGCAAGCAAATTACTCGAAAAAAGGGACGAATTTCGGTACAAAATTGGCAATCTTCTTCACGATACGGTTCCTGTGGCCGAAGAAGAAGAGGGAAACGAAATTGTGAGATCAGTTGGTGATATACCCAAATTTTCGTTTAAACCAATGTCTCATGTGGATTTGATCGAAATAATTGACGGTGCGGACGTCAAGCGCGCTTCAGAAATCTCGGGGAAGCGGTTCTACTATTTAAAAAACGACATTGCCCTTTTAAACTTAGCGCTCATGCACTTTGCATTAGATTTCTTAATTGCGAAAGACTTCACTCCAATGTGGACTCCTTTCTTTATAAAGTACGAATCGATAAAAGCTGCGTCAGAGCTCGCAGATTTCGAAGACCAATTGTATAAAATACAAGATCAAGATTTGTATTTAATCGCGACATCAGAACAAACGCTCGCAGCGTATCACCAAAACGAGGTGTTAGAAATCGATAGTCTTCCTTTAAAATACGCAGGAATTTCTTCTTGCTTTAGGAGAGAGGCTGGCGCCCACGGGAAAGACACATTGGGAATATTTCGAATTCACCAATTCGAAAAAGTTGAACAATTCGTTTACTGTAAACCAGAAGATTCGTGGATCCTCCACGAGGAACTAATTCAAAACGCAGAAGATCTCTATAAACAACTAGAGATCCCTTATAGAATCTCAAACATCGCTTCTGGTGAAATGAACGATAACGCGGCGAAAAAATACGATCTCGAGGCATGGTTTCCCGCATCGGGAGTATACAGAGAACTCGTATCTTGTAGTAATTGCACGGATTACCAAGCTAGGAAACTGAATGTTCGATTTGGAAAACTTGGAGACCCTGAAGGTTATCAAATCGTGCACACATTAAATTCAACGGCTATTGCCACTGAAAGAACAATTTGTTCCATATTAGAAAATTATCAGAACGAAGATCGTTCGATATCCATTCCTAAAGTCCTTCAAAAATATATGAACGGAAAAAAATTAATCAAGCCAATCGATGGTGACAAGTAGAAATTTCAGAAATTAACATTGAAGATTTTGAGAATTGGTACAAGGAACAACTTGATGCGCTCTTCTTTAAGATCAAACGCAGATCTCAAAAAACTATCGACGAGATCAGGGATGGTTTGATAGACCTAAAAAAGTGTATCGACAGAATGGTAGAATCTGACCATCGAGAAAATCTAAACCCAAAAGCGTTAAAATCGTTAGAGTATTTTTCCGATAGAATTCGAAAAGAAATCGAAGTAATTTCAGTTCCCGACGAAATTACTTACGAAAATTTATCGAATTTGCTGAAGGCAATGAAAAAATTGTTCGAACAAATAAACGATTTGAGTAGAAAATCGTTTCCAAAATTTCAGAGGGACTTACAATCTGAAATAAAGGAGCTCCACTATTTCGTTCGTAAACTGGGTCAAAAGGGCGGCGCATTAGACAAATTTTTGAGGGATAAATATAAAGATGTGAGGGAAGCGGAAAACCTTCTTAATAAGCTTCCGAAGTTGGTCTCACTAAAGTCTAATATTGAAAACGCTAAAGTTTCCTCTGATAATTTAGAAAAGGAAACAGAAGAAGTAAGCGAACAATTGGAAAATCTAAAAGAAGAACTCTACAAACTTGAAGCCGATCCTCTGTTTAAAGAGCAATCAGATTTAAATAATCAAATATTTCAACTGAAAATTGATATTAACGACCACTTGAAATTTAAAAAAGCGCTTAAAAAGCTAAGCGTTGAAGTAGAACGAGGAAATATAAAGCTGCGAAACATCGCTCTAAACGATGTTAAATCGTTTTTAAAAAACCCTATCGTTAAATTGTGCGAAGATACAAAAGATTTAAGAAATTTATCGAATTTACTCGTACAATTAAGACTTTCTTTAGAGTCAAACGATTTAAGCTTAAAGTCCGCAACGCGAGATACGACAATTGAGCAGATTAACGACATACTTACAGGGGATAAATTGAAAGAGGACATAGAAGAATACAAAGAATTACAGCAAAATTTAAAAGTCTTAAAGAAAAAAATAAACGATTCGGGACTTTCGAAAAAATTACAAAAGGTGAAAGACAAGATCTCAACCATAAGTACGAAGAAGGAGCACCTTGAAAACGATTATAAAAAAAAGAACGACGATTATTTAGCTTATCTCAGAAAATTGAAAGAAGAACGCGAGAGCTTCACCAAATTAATAGAAAGTATTCTCAACGAGAAAGTTAAAATTCAAATAACGTTTACTTTTTAGGTACCACTAATCAACTCTATTTTAATAGTGTTTTTAAATGGTTTTGCATAAACTTATAAGTCTCTGAATCGGTTAAATTGAATATTTTCAAAAACTCGTAGCCTAATTTAAGATGCTCTTTTAAATCAACATCAAATCCGGCTCTAAACGAGTCGTACAACGCGATTTTTACTAAATCGTTTTTTTTAGCAAGTTCTATTTGGGCAATCAACGAGGAACCGTTTGAAGGCGAAAAACAAGTATCAATCACATCTGGAGGATTTCTTCCAAGAATAGAGATGCCCAGCGAATGGACAGAAGGACAAATAACTAATTGATTTTTCTCAAGTAGATTTTTTATTTCTACGAGGTTTGTTGGAGATATTAAAACTAAATCAACAAAAGAGATTACTACATTTTCTGGGTTGAACTTTTTAAGAATCATATTATTCATTTGAGCGATTACATCGTTAAAATTATCTATTTTTTGTCCCGATTCTTCTCTTATTGGACAAAAACCATACTCTTCTGATAATTCTAAAACTTGTGCCGTGTTGCAATACACGATTTTCTCTGTAAAACAATTTAAATCCAATGTCTTCTTACAAAAATCTTTAAGCATCGCTAATGTAAGTTCTTCTAATTGCTCGTTGGAGAAGATTTTCGCTAATCTTCTTTTTGACTGGGAGATCGGAGATACTGGGACAGCTAAAACACTCATATTTTTATGGGACTATTATGTGAAGTATAAAAAAGAATTGTTTCACAATTATTTAACTTTCTCCATAATTTTGTCAGAAATGTAG
>JAHQWX010000127.1 GCA_029856375.1 Promethearchaeia archaeon
AATCAGAATATCTTTATCTTCCCCCTCTGCTTCCTTAACATTTTTACCAATCTGGAGAATATCGTATGGATGAGCCTCAAGTAAGGACCTCTCTTGCTCGCTTAAATTCTCTTCTTTTTTGACGGATTCGACTAGGGGGTTAGTCATTTTTCCTTATGACCTCAGTGATTGATATCGAGAACAGTTTTTAAATAACTTATTAAATTCGAGATTTTTCGTTATATTGCATCTCACAAAATCTCACATTCAAATGTCCGACAAAATTAGGTCTTTTGGGGAATCATTAAAAAATATCTAATATTACGATACCTAATTATGGAAAAGGTGTAAAATTATTCCGCATTTAACCGTATTAGAAAAAAGAATTTTTTATCAAATAAAAGAGAGCGTCTCTGAAGAATCAAAGAACAAAGGTTTAATTTTTATTCATGGGTCTGGAGGTACATCTTACACTTGGCATCAACAATTAGATAACTTAAGCCTAGATTATCCGTTGATTGCTGTCGATTTACCTTCCCACGGAAACTCGGATACATTTTCAGATTTATCGTTAGACCTATATGTTAAAGTAGTTGAATCCTTAATTAAAGAACTCAACCTTACTAATGTTATTTTAGCCGGACATTCGTTAGGTGGAGCTATAGCTTTAGCCACTTTTTTTAAAACTCCTACTAAAATTGATGCTTTAATCTTATGCGCAACCGGAGCTCGGTTGCGAGTAAGCCCCGTAATCTTTGAAGCCATTAAAAACGGTGATTTTTTAGAGTATCTTCCAGTGGGGGCTTTCTATAGAAAAACTTCTAGGGAAATTATTGATCCTTATATTGAACATAGTAAAGACATTACCCCTGAAGTCGTTTGTATGGATTATAGCATTTGCGATTCGTTTGATGTTATGGAAAAAATTAGTTCAATTCATGTTCCATGTCTTATTCTCTGCGGCCACTCAGATATACTCACGCCAGTAAAGTATTCTCAATATTTTCACGATAAAATTGAAAAAAGTACCTTACACATCATAAAAAAAGCGGGACATATGGTTACGCTTGAAAAAGTTGAAGAAACTAATCGATATATCGCGGATTTTATCGAGAAAATTTAAGAATATTGTTTATTTTTAATCAGAGATTATTTTTAATGAGAAATAAAAAATCAATTCAAAATGAAAAACGCTAGAAGGTATTGTTACGGGCCCTTTCAATCGCGGCGATTAGGCTTATCCCTTGGGATTGATATACTACCAAGAAGCAAGGTGTGTACTTATAATTGCGTATATTGCGAGATTGGTCACACTAAACCAGATTATCTAGTCTCTCCCGAATATAGAGTACAAGATCCACCATCATCAACTTTTCAAAAAGAATTGAAATCGCGATTTGAATATACAACGACTTTAAACTCAATAACATTTGGATACAACGGCGAGCCAACTTTAAACGAAAATATTATTGATTTTTTAGAGATTGCGAAAGAGGAAAGAGATAAAATAGATTGGCGTCATGGGGAACCAAAACTTACTCTTTTTACTAATTCAAGTACATTGTATTCCAAAAAAATTCGCGATAGAGTAAAGAATTTCGATTTAATTTTAGCCAAATTGGACGCAGGCAACGACGATGATTTTAAAAGGATCAATTGCCCGCATAAAGATGTCCCCAGTCTCGAAACTATAATTGACTCTCTCGTTAAATTGAAGGAAGAAATGCCTAAAGAAAACAAATTAGCTATTCAATGCTTGATTTGTGACTCCTACAAGGAAGATTTCATTTCTAACAATAACGATAGAAATATAAGCGATTTGGCTCATGCTTTTAAAAAAATTAAGCCAAATTTAATTCAAGTCTATTCGATTGCAAGAATGCCAGCAAATTATTTTGTATTCTCAATTGACGACGAAAGAAAGAGCGAGATCGTGAGCATTTTTAGAGGAATTATTAACGATGATAAAATAGAAATTAAATACTATTAAAAAAGTAAAAGTAAATAGAATTTTGTTAGTTTTTCTATTATTTTATGGCTTCAAAATATAAAACCAAGAAATGGTTTTTAGGACGACCATAAATCATAATTAAAATTTATAGCTTTTTATATCAAAATGTTTAATACTACAAATATGATCAAATCGCCATATAATTTAAAATGTGAATACCTAGTTAATCCAATTGGAATTGACACGAAATCTCCGCGATTTTCATGGCTAGTAATCCATGAAAAAAGAAATCAAAAACAATCAGCCTATCAAATCCTCGTAGCATCAAACAAAGAACTTTTAAATTCCAATAAGGGAGATCTATGGGATAGTGGTAAAATCGATTCCGACCTTCATTTTAACATTTTATACGAAGGTTCTCCTCTTAAGAGCGATAGTATGTATTTCTGGAGAGTTAAATGGTGGGATAAACATGGTGTCGAAAGTGAATTCAGTCCAATCGCAAGCTTTGGTACTGCTTTTTTAGAAGAATCTGATTGGAAAGGAAAATGGATTAGCAGATCTGAATTTACTGACAAAAATTCTCTGAAAAAGTGCCAATATAAGTCAGGCGGTCGAAGTTTAATTGGTAGAATTAAAGAGGTGTACGCAGTGTATCTTAGGAAAGAGTTTCAAATCTCTAAACCTATTAAAGCGGCAAAAGCATATGTATGTGGGGTTGGATATTATGAGTTTCATTTAAACGGGGAAAAAGTTGGAGATAAGATATTGGATCCTGCCCAAACCGATTATTACAAATTAGCGCTTTATTCAACTTTTGAGATTACAGATAAAATAAAAAGTACTAATGCTATTGGAATAATTTTGGGTAACGGACGTTGTATAGAACTCTTTAAATACGATTTTCCAAAGTTAATAATTCAGATAAATATCCATTACGAGGACGGATCCAGTGAAACTATTGTTACTGATGAAAGTTGGAAAGTGTCTTCAGGACCAATACAAGAAAATGGAATTTATTTCGGTGAGATATACGACGCTCGACTTGAAAAGCCCGGATGGGACCAACCAAATTTCGACGATTCTTCATGGAACGCCGCAACGCTAGTACAAGGCCATAATTTAGCTTCGCAAATGATGGAACCAATTCAGATCACAAAAATATTAAAACCTCAAACTATATCCAGTCCGAAACCTGGAATATATATTTACGACTTCGAGCAAAATTTTACTGGTTTTTGTAGGTTAAAGGTTAGAGGCCCTAAAGGTACTCGAGTTCAACTAAGATTTTCCGAAATTCTATATGATGATGATACATTAAACATGGCGACTTGTCGCGGTGCAGATGCAACAGATGTCTACATCTTGAAGGGTGATGGTGAAGAGGTTTTTGAGCCCCATTTCACATATCATGGATTTAGATATGTCGAAATCACCGGTTTTCCCGGTGTTCCTTCTTTAGAGACTATCGAAGGTTTATTTTTTCATAGTAATGTTTCAAATATCGGAAATTTCTCTTGTTCAAATGATTTGATAAATAAAATCCACACAAATGTAATTTGGGGTCAATTAAGTAATCTTATGAGCATTCCAACAGATTGCCCTCAAAGAGCTGAACGACATGGATGGATGGGAGATGCACAATTAACAGTTGAAGAAGCAATCTTTAATTTTGATATGGCAAGATTTTATATGAAATATTTACGCGACATTAAAATATGTCAGAAAGAAGATGGCAGCATATCTGATGTAGTACCTCCATATTGGAAGTTATATCCTGCAGATCCCGCATGGGGTACGGCATATATTACTACAGCTTGGTATCTATATTATTATTATAATGATGTTCGAATTCTTGAAGAATATTACGATTCCATGAAACAATACATTGATTTTTTATCTTCTATTGCTAAGGGCGATCTCGTAACTATGGGTAAATATGGTGATTGGTGTCCACCTGGTAGCATTGTATCACGCAGAACTCCCGTTGAATTCACTTCTGCATGGTATTATTATCACGATACATTACTTCTCTCAAAGATTGCTAAAATCATCGGAAAAAATAAGGATGCTGAATCCTATTCAGCTAAATCTGAAATTATCAAAAAAGCGTTCAACAAGAAATTTCTTAGGGGGATTTATGCCGTTAAGAAATTGTCTCCTGCAGATAATACTGTGAGCCAAACTTCTAATGTATTACCGCTTTATTTGAACATGGTACCTGAAAGGTTGAGGAAAAGGGTTTTAAACTCGCTGATAATGTGCGTCCAGGATGAATTCGACTATCACTTTAATACTGGTATCGTGGGAACCCGATACATGTTTGATGTATTAACCGAAGAAGGGTATCCTGAAATAATTTACAAGATAGTTAAGCAAACGAGTTTTCCAGGATACGGATACATGATTAAAGAGGGAGCAACTACTTTATGGGAACGTTGGGAAAAATTAGAGGGTGCCGGAATGAATTCTCATAATCATATCATGCTCGGTTCGGTCGATCCTTGGTTTTACAAGTGTCTTGCGGGAATAAATGCCCTTGAACCCGGATGGAAGTCTTTGAGGATAAAACCTTATATTCCTTCGGATATAGATTATGTGACTGCTTCTATTAATACAATTAGAGGGAGAGTTCACGTTTCGTGGGAAAAGACCAATGATTCAATTAAAATTGTTACTCAAATTCCCATGGGTTGTACCGCAGAAGTATGGCTTCCTAAATATGATACGACATCTGCAATTCTTGAAGGGGAGAATGTTATTTGGGAAAAAGGTAAAACAACAACGGAAAATGCTGCTATAACGCTTAAAGAGGAAAAAGAAGAATACTTATTATTTGAACTTGGCTCAGGATTTTACGAGTTTAAGATCAAAACTTAAAGAGCTTGACAATTTTATGGATGATAAACAATTTTCAAAGACCATAACTCCTATTACACTAAAGGAAAAAGTTTCATTCTTCGTAGTAAACTTTGGAAACATCCCAATTATGACATTAATTAGTGTATTTCTTTTGATATTCTATACTGATGTAGTAGGTCTTGATCCAGGTGCTATCGCGTTCGTTTTCATTATAACAAGAACAATCGACGCATTCAATGACCCATTATTGGGATATGTTACTGATCATCTTCCAAAAACAAAATGGGGTAAATTTCGGCCATACATAGTAATAGGAAGCATATTTTGCGTTATCAATTATGTAATTCTATGGTTAGGACCAGGTCTAGCTACAAGCGATAAGCTTCTGATAGTATTCGTATCTTACCTTCTCCTCGGAATCACCTTTGATTTGATGGACATTCCATTAAATTCGATGATTCCCGTGATGTCCGAAACTGGAAAGATGCGCGATACACTTTCCTTAATAAAAAGTTTTGGATACACATTTGGTTCAATAGTATTTTATTTTATAGCAGTTCCCGTTGTATCTAGTTTCTCAACACCACTGATTGGATATAGTGTCTTGATAATTTCAACATCAATTTTTGTTGTATTAGCCTCTTTCATCGGCACTTTAGGTATTAAGGAAAGAATTGAACCGATTAAGAAAGAAAAATATAGTACAATAGAATTCTTCAAGGTTCTTGGCGCTAAACCCGTTTTTACTCACTTTTTATCAAGTTTAATATCATCAATAGCAGGAGGAGTCGCCACAGCAGCATTAATTTACTTTTTGACTTATGTTATGGGAATGCCGGAATTGGCTGGTGTTTTCGCAATTATTGCCGTTGTCGCTACTTTTATAGGTCTAGGTATGGCAAAACCCTTCCTCAACAAATATGGTAAAAAATACACGATTGTAATCGGGTCCTTCATTAGTAATGTCCCCAAATTTTTTGTCCTTTTAGTAGATCCGAGTGATCTACTTATGTTGTTACTAATTTTTCTTATCTCGGGGATTGGTGGGGGATTTGGAATGGTAGTGGGGTACGGTTTACAAGCGGATAATACGGATTATATAGAATGGAAACAAGGAAACCGAACAGAAGCCGCTATTGCATCCCTAGTTTCTTTCGTGAATAAAGCTGGATTAGGAAT
>JAHQWX010000128.1 GCA_029856375.1 Promethearchaeia archaeon
AAGGAATTGAAGATTTCTTTAATATATATTGGAGAAATACAACCGATGTCAAGTTATTTTCAGTCACTCATAAGATCGAGAGTTGGATCTTTTTTGGATTGAGAGAACACAGAATAACCGTGACTTTAAGGAAGGGCGTTAATTTCAGATTAAACGGAACAACTAATACAGGTTCGGCAAGCGCAATCATTCCTAATGGTGCATCCATAGATGATTTAATTCTATACACTAATACAGGATCTATCGATTTCTCTGCAACTGGATCTACATTTTCTAAGGACATCCAGTTAACCGCCAATACGGGAAGTATTGATGCTGATTTAACAGATTGCGTTGTGGGGGGCGATATTATCGTACAAACAAATACTGGTTCGATCGATTTCGACTCTACAGATATTCGTCATACCCAAAATTCTGACTGGACGATATCTGCGAACACAGGTTCAGTAGATATCAATATAGTTCAGAGTAAAACCTTAGGTGCAGATGTTTCAGCGGCGGTTTCAGCCAATACAGGTTCAATAAGAGTTGATTTCGAAGGAGAGGAAAGTTTAGTCTGTGCAAAATTTGGAGCTTCCACTTCGACGGGAGGTATTGATTTCGACGATAGAGGCGGATTCTCGGAGAGTGGGGATACTTTTACTTCGGATAATTATCCTGCCGGTTATAACTTTGATTTTACTTTGATAACAATTACGGGAAGCATAGATGTTGATGCGGAAAATTCTTAAATAATTAAAAAATAAAGTTTTTTTCTTTTTTTATTTGCTTAATGAACAGAGGCAATTTTCGTATCTCTGTACTGGGATTTTAGTAAAAGACATGTCGAGGAGATTTACCATCAATAATTGGTTATACAGTGGTTCTCCAATGCCTAAGAGAGATTTAATAACCTCTGTTGCTTCTAAGGGGCCTAAAACGCCTGGAGATACTCCTATCACAGGTAGTGGTCCTGTATCGCTTGAAGTTTCTCCAGGTACATCGTAAAAAATGCAGCGATAGCACGCAGATTTTCCTGGATCGATTGATAATATTTGGCCAAAGAAGTCTTTTATTCCCGCAATTGTACATTTAATATTGTTTCGAATGGCAGCATCGTTAACCATAAACTTTGTTTTGGCGTTATCGCTGCAGTCAATAATGTAATCCTTATTTTTAACGAGCTCGTCGATATTTTTTTCGTCTACGTATATTTTTTTCGTTATAATGTTCGCACTCGGATTCATATCGGTTAAGCGCTTTTTTGCTTCCTCAACCTTTACATTATTTATCGAGCTCATTCCATATAAAATTTGGCGCTGTAGATTAGATAAATCTACCGTATCGTTGTCAACTATCGTCAATTCTCCAATTCCCGCAGCAATTAAATACATTGAACATGGAGAACCCAATCCGCCAGCTCCTATTTGGAGTACTTTTGAATTTAGTAGAATTTCCTGCTTATTTTCATCTACATACTTACTAAGTAATTGGCGTCCATACCTAATTTTTTGTTCTTCTGTTAATGGCATTTTACTCTTCCTTTAGAATCCAAATTCTTACTTTTGGAAAGATTATTTTTTTTTGTTTTAAATGTTATGACTATGGAAATTATTAATTTTTCGCAAGAAATTAATGAAAGCGATATCGAATTATCGTTAGGATATATCATTTTTAATAATATTTCGGTGAAAAGAGAACATTCTTCTTTTTTAGACGATAATATTTCTGAGATTTCGAATTACATTAAAGATACTTATTCGCTGGAAAGTATAAAAGACAACGAAATTATTCGAAAATACAGAGATTTTTATTGGCATTACTTAAAAATTGACCCAACAAAAATAAGACCGTCAGCTGAAGCTTTAATTAGGCGTATTTTGGGAAACAAAACAATTCCTCAAATTTCAAATGTAGTTGACGCGTATAATTGGGTATCAATAGAAACCTTGATTCCGATGGGAGCGTACGATTACGATGTATTGAAATTTCCACTCACGCTAAGGTACGCAAAAGAAGGGGAGGAATTTATTCCAATCGGTGGGAAAGTAAAGACTTTAAAAGGGCATGAGATAATTCTTGCGGATAATGCGAAAAAGATAATGTTCCAATATCCGTATAGAGACGCTGATTTTAGCAAGGTAACAACGAAAACAAGAAATATCCTATTAGTTTCTTGTGGAGTGCCGGGTATATCCACGGAATTGTTGGAAAAATCGTTAAAAAAGTTCCATTTTATTATGGAAAAGATGTCTCCAACTCAATTTTCAAGCTCAGATATATCAATATTAAAAAAATAAAAAAAATAGAAAAAAATTTTATTTTCTTCTTTTAATTAAAAATAAAACTAACGCTACAAAGAAAAATATTATCCCAACATATAAAAATGCAAATTTAATCGTAGCAAATAGCGAAGCCATCAATGGACTCCCCATATTGATGTAAGATTCGTCGCTCAGCATTAGAAGAAGGTTTATATTTTCAACAACATCAAAGATTGCTGCGATAATCGGTGTTAAGGCCATGCATAGACCAATAGTCTGAACTTTACCTTCTAAGGATCTGGTTACAAGAATAATTAATCCCGAGATAAATATTGCGTAGCAAACTAGATATGGGAAGTCTAAATAAGTTACAAACGCCTCTTTTGCTTTTCCATCGACACCCCACGCTGCAAAAATAGTGTTAATTCCTTCGGGAGTCCAAGCAAACTCGAATTCCAAGACGCCATATCCGGTTGTTGCTCTCAAGGGTAATTCAATAGGTCCCATCCCTACTAATTGCAATAGTATCCATGTAGCAAACGCTATTATAATGATTACAATTAAGATTTTCTTTTTTGGAAATTCTAGTAGTTTTTCTAAGAACATATTAGATTCACTTGAGTAGATTAAATCTAAATTAGAGAAAGAAAAAAGAAATTTATACCTTTTGAAAGAAAATATGTAAAACACTTAAAATTGATTAAAAACTTAATATTCATTAATGTCCTAATTAAATTATTTGTTCTATTGGTGAAGAATTTGGTAGGTTTGGAATATAGCGATAAATTGTACAAGAAGTACGCGACATTGTCAAGACAAGTGAATGAAAATTTCATTAATATACACCCTATTCAAAGGGGCGGAGTTTTAACGCCTGAAGCGCAGAAAGTGCTTCTAGAATATGGAGACGGGTATAGTTTGTGTGATAATTGTTTAAAAGGAAGGATTGATTTGATTAAAAATCCTCCAATCGACGAATTTTTAATAGATTTTGCTAAATTTATTGATATGGACAACGCGATGCCAACTGGCGCAGCAAGAGATGCAAAAAGGATGGCAATTACAGCTCTAAAGGAGAGATTTCCTGAAAGAAAAACCGTTATAATTGACTCGCTTGCGCATTATTCAACTTATTTAGCCATAGAACTAAACAAATTGAAGATAAAAGAAGTGCCCAATTCCGGGGATACTTATTTCGAAATCAATCCTGAAGATTACCGGACTAAAATCGAAGAAGTCAAGAAGGAAGAAGGAGTAACACCTTTACTTGTCTTATTAACTCATGTAGATTATCAGTATGGAAACTATAACGATCCTAAGCCAATAGGAGATATTAGTAAAGAGTACGATGTTCCCTTTTTATTAAATGCTGCCTATTCAGCGGGTATTTTACCCGTTTTTGGGCGAGAATTAGGAGTAGATTTACTATCTTGCAGCGGACATAAATCTATGGCTGCTTCTGGACCTATTGGGATGTTAGGATTTAGCGATGAGTTCGTAGACAACATATTAGTACCTTCAAAAATCCACGGAGATTTGACAGATCGCTCGTTTTCTGGCAAGTTCTGCAATTTTTTAGGTTGTCCACCAGTGTACGGGGCTCCGATGATGACATTAATGGCAAGTTTTCCTTCAGTTGTTAAAAGAACTCAAAAAAATGTCGTAGAGGACGAGCAGAAAAAAATAAATTTTGTAGTTGAAGAAATTTCGAAGATTAAGGGAATTGAAGTATTGGGAAAGTTACCGAAAATCCATCCATTAACTCATATCAAAACGGAGAGTTTCAACGAAGTCGCAAAATCTCACAAGCGGCGAGGATTTTTCGTTAGAGACGAATTTAAAAAGAGAGGAATTTTAGGGATGGCGCCTGGTATCTCAAAAAACATGAAATTCAATACATATGGTCTAACCTGGGACCAAGTGAAAACCTTCGCAAATGCTTTCTTGGATATAGCAGAAAAATATGATTTGCTTTAATCTTGTTGACTTCTTTTAATTTTCAAAAAATATAAGCTTAAGACAGCGCTTATTCCAATAATATATACTAATATCCAGAGAAGATAATAATTAGATAAAGTCATAACCCATGGAGGTGCAGTGATGTTTTGAAAAGTGTGCGGCTCGTTTGTTTTTACCCATTTCACGCCTAAGCACCATAACTCAGAAAATCTCTCAACTGTATCTATCGTGTAAACCATTACTGGTATGCTAGCTTCAAAGCGGGCTCGATATTCGTCGTTTGTAAATCCATCACCTGTGTTAATTAAATCGTATTTATCAGCAAGCCATTGCTGTACATTGAGTGAATTGCCTCCCGTAAACATCAAGTTAGGTAATTGTTGCTCGTAATATTCGTTATATCCTATTAAAACATTGGAATGCTCAATTCCAGAGTTTAAAATGTATTCAACGATTTTTTCCCGATAACTATCGTGATAAGGGTGATCGCTGGGAATACCTTTCGTGTCAAAATCAATGAGTAAATCGTTATTTTTTGTAAAAGAGAGAACTTCATCTAACGTTGGAATTTTTTCTCCGCGATATTGTTCAGCTTGCTCTTGCGTTATTATTCCTTTTGCTAGGGCTCCGTAGGGGTCTTTATCCACAAACCAAGATCCAGCATCGAGTTGTCTTAGCTCAGAAATATTAAATAGGGAAGCGTCTTGATTCGTTCGATCGGGAAAAACTTCCTCAACATTAGTTGTTCTCGTGAGAGTATTGTCGTGCATTAAAAAAGGAATCCCATCGTAACTTATTTGCACATCAATTTCCCATCCCACGGCTCTAGACACTACAGTCATCTCCGCGGCTGCGATCGTGTTTTCAGGGGCAATATGTGAAGCTCCTCGGTGTGCAATTATGTCTGGTTTTGGCGGTAGGTCCCAATTTATCACATTTGTTGGTACAAAGAAGAATGGCATAGCAAAAGAAAAAGTGTATAGACCAACAACGCATCCAAGGATTATTGCTTTTTTAGGTTTAGGTTTTAAAATAGTATCAGATAAGTAATTTTGTAATACAAGCGCGAGTTTTAAAACAAAATACAACGAACAAATTAATAGGAGATTAATTACAAGAAAAATAAATAAGAAATAAAAATCGAAAAGATGTATTAAAGTAATAGCGTAGCCTCCCAACTGATCAATTAAAATATAAACTAAAATATCAAAAAGAATTATTAAAAAGATGGACAAGATTGAATGGATTAAGTGGGGTTTAATACTACCGGTTTTAATTAACTTTTTAACTTTAAAAATTAAAAACAAACCCGTATAAGTCAATGGTAAAGCGACGATGAGTAACACTAGGAGCATGAAGTTAATATCGACTCCAATGAAATCGGAAACTATGAGATTTATATCTCCAAAATAGGAACTCAACATTAAAAATCCTATTTCAATTATGAGCATATTCGCAAAGAGAATTGCGGGGATAATTAACCATTTCTTTCCATGCCGTTGTTGAAGGCTTTCAAGCCACACCATAACACCTAAATATTAAATCTTTGGATATAAAAAGTTTAATCAATCTCTGAGATCATGAAATAATTAGCGATTTTATTTCTATTTTATAAATAAATATTTTTAATATCCCCTTGCGCTATTTTTTATTGTAAAAAAATCAATTTTTAAATTCAGATTTTTAGAAATATGGAAAATTATCCCCAAAAAAGAGAAGGAAAAATTCGTAGAGAATATAGAGAGACACTTATTTTCTCGATA
>JAHQWX010000129.1 GCA_029856375.1 Promethearchaeia archaeon
CTCCCCCTTGAGACGCAACCTCAACATCGAACGAACCGTGAAGTATTTCAGCGTCGAACTTTTCTATTCGCTCTTCGCAGTAATCTCCACTAACTGATATGGGCATTACCCCAAATTTCTTTGTTTTTTCCATCAATCGTTGGAGATATGGTACTACCCAATATTCCATTTCCTTAACCGAAAGATTTGGAATACACGCCCATGCATCAGCACCTACAGCAAGTATGATATCGCAGTATTTATTTTGCGCTTTAAGCCAAGGAACTAAAACATCGTCAACAATAAATGTGAATAACTCGTGAGCAAATTCCGGATTTTTTTTCATATCTCTTGCTAATCGTGGAAAGCTTCGTAAACCTACTGCCAAACTAAAAGGAGAACAAAAAAATCCTTGAATCATCCCATATTCTTGATTTAAATTGCACGCGTCTAACGCGTAGCGAAGCCGGCCAGCGTTATGATAATCTATCTCCTTAGTCTTTAATTTATCTAAATCCTCTGGCTTTTTAATAAGTGGATCTCTAAAATCAATAGTAGGCATTGAATGTTCCCCATAGATCATTTTGCCCCCTAAAGCTTCAACTTCAAAATTATAACCTTCGGCAAAACCAGCAAATGTATCCATTTGATAATATGCAGCTACATCAGCAGTAGTTTCAACTAAAGTCTTAGCATCGTAAAAAAAATTTTTCGGCGAGGCTCCTGCAACTGTCATTGAATGATCATGCATTTGAGCCAAAACTTGAACCCATGGCTTACCTGCTCTAGAAAGCATGCCGCCTAATCCTTGGCCTTTTGCGCTAGATTTTGATTTATCTTTCCCCATTTTACTCTACCCCCATTAAATTCTTTGCTTTGTCTACGGTATCAAAAGCATCCTTGCCCCACGCATCAGCTCCGATTTCATCTGCATATTCTTGCGTGATAGGTACTCCACCAACCATTACTTTAACGCTATTGCGCAGTCCATTGTTTTGAAGTTGAGATATAATAGTTTTCATTTCTGACATTGTTGTAGTCATATAACAACCAATTCCAAGTATATCGGGTTTAAGCTCTTTCACTTTGCCAATAAAAGTTGCAGCAGAGACATCTTCACCAAGGTTTACTACTTCAAATCCAGCGCTTCGCAATGTGGCAACGACCATGATTTTACCTAGATTATGCATATCTCCTGCAACAGTACCAATTATCATCTTTCCTATCGTTTTCTTATCTCCCGGAGAGAACCTTGGTTCAACGATTTCCATGGCCGCTCGGAAAGCTTCTGCACTTAATATTACATCGGTGTGAAAGTATTCATTTTTTTTCCACAATTCACCCGCTTTTTCGATACCAGGCGCGATTCCCTCGTTGACGATCTCAGAAGGCTTAACACCTTCTTCGAGAGCTTTTCTAGCTAAGTCTGCTGCTATATCATCGTCTCCTTCGAGTACCGCTTTTCTTAATTCTTCTAAAATTGTCGAAATAGTAATCACCATTTTATTAAGTATTGATTAAAAATAACTTTTCAGTTGTAATTTAATCGCTTGAATTTATATAATTTCTTGTTAAAGCAGAGGTTGAAAAAAAACCTTTTTTTCCCGTTCTGTTCTTTTTTTTTGTCGTTATCTCTTGAGATTATTAATTTATAATACTAAATTTTTAATGGTTTGATTTATTTGTTAATATATAATGGCTAAAAATAACGAATTCGACAAATTCATTGGCAATGTGAACACCGAAAGGATAAGATACATTGCCGATCCGCAGTTGAGAAACATTGTCAATGTTTCGATTGCCCTTGGACGACCTTTACTAGTTAAAGGAGAACCCGGGACTGGCAAAACTCTACTTGCACACGCGATTTCTGAAGCGTTAGGAAAGCGTTTAATTGTATGGAACATAAAATCAACGACCGAAGCCATTGACGGTTGTTATATGTACGACACTGTCCAAAGATTAAACGATAGCAGATTTGGTTCGAAAGATCGGGATGTAGACAACATAAAAGATTACATTACCCTTGGTCCTTTAGGAGAAGCGTTTGATTCTGAGGAACAAGTAGTTCTATTAGTAGATGAAGTAGATAAAGCTGATATTGAATTCCCAAACGATCTTCTACAAGAGTTGGATTTCATGGAGTTTTATATCAAGGAAACAAAGGAAGTGATTAAAACAAAACATCGACCAATTGTTGTTATCACCTCGAATAACGAGAAAGAATTACCCGATGCGTTTTTGAGGCGTTGTGTCTTCCATTGGATTGAGTTTCCTGAAAAAGATTTCATGGCGCAGATTTGTCAGTTGCATTATCCAAATTTAAAAAGGAACATTCTTAAGGAATGTTTAAAGCATTTCTATGCTTTGCGCTCGTACAAAAACCTTAGGAAAAGACCATCAACCTCAGAATTACTGGATTGGATTGGTGTGTTGTTGAAAAGTGGTATTAGTCCGGATGAGTTAGCTAAGGAGATACCCTTTCTTGGAGTTTTAATAAAGAAAGAACAAGATTTAGAATTCATATTGAAACAAACTGGCTATTCTGCGAGGCCTTAATATAAAAAATTAAAATGTAATTGATTAATTAATTATGTTTATTGATTTTTTTTACTTCTTAAAGGGAAAATTGAAGGTTAGCATTACCGAGTTCTTGATGCTAATCGAGGCCTTTGATAAGGGTCTTATTGCTGACATGGTAACCTATTATTATACAGCCAGAAGCGTGCTCGTAAAATCTGAACACGATTTCGACATGTTTGATAGGTGTTTCGCTTCCTTTTACAAAGATATGAAAGTGGAGTTTCCAAAGTCAATAACGGACGAAATTTGGAATTGGTTGAACATGCCGTTAGATTTAAGCAACCTTCCTTTCGAAATTCCTCCAGAATTAATTCCCGAGACTTTAGAAGAGTTAAGGGAACTTTTCGAGAAAATGTTAGAAGAACAAAAAGAACCTCACAATTTCGGTAACCGTTTTATCGGACAAGGGGGGACTTCACCGTACGGACATTCGGGAAGAAATCCGATGGGAATTAGAGTAGGAGGTAATAGCGGAGCAAAAATGGCAGTACAGATAGCCGAGAAACGGATTTTTAAAGAATACAGAAAAGATGTCGTCTTGGATACGAGACAAATAAAAGTAGCACTTAAGCGCTTAAAAAAGTTAGATGAAATCGGTAAGCAAGACGAATTAGATTTGGATAAAACGATTGACGAGACTTGCAGAAATTGCGGAGATATCGAATTAGTCTTTCACAAAAGAAGAAAAAACAACATTAAAGTATTATTGCTTCTCGATGTGGGAGGGAGCATGACTCCGTACTCACATTTGGTGAATAAATTATTCTCCGCTGCAAACCAATTGTCTCATTTCAAGGATTTTAAATATTACTATTTTCATAATTGCGTTTACGATAGATTATACGAGACCGCAGCGAGAAACAACGACGAAAGCATTGAATTCGAAGATTTAATTCGAAAGTACGACTCAAAATATAGAGTTATAATCGTAGGCGATGCGGCTATGGCACCATACGAATTATTAGAAAGATACGGTTCCATATACTATTACGATCGCAACGAATTACCTGGGATTATCTATATGAAGAAGTTAAAGGATCATTTTCCTTACTCGGTTTGGTTAAATCCAGAAATTACGAATCCGGAGTGGGTTTGCTATACTCGAAAGGTTTTGTCTCAAATTTTTCCAATGTACAATCTAACTTTAGAAGGATTAGAAGAAGCGATGAATTATTTGCGGAAAGAAAGTAGACGCTTACCTAACTTAAGTAAGGGCATAACGGAACTTTTGTATTCTTAAATTTCAAAAATCGATTATTTCTAATATGCTTATTTATTGATTTAAACAACAATTCTCAAAAACATTTTAATATCTCGTCATATTATGAATAAATATTATTAATGTTATAAAAACTATTAATCAAAAAGTACATAAAGGTTGAAGTAAAATGGGATTTAAAGAAACTTACGAAGCAATAAAAGCGGATATTTCCGCTGGGGAAAAGAACTTCAATGTCGAATGCGAAATGCTGCCAGATGGCATGCAATGTAAAGTCTCAATGGGAGCAAAACCTCATGTAATCTTGATCGATGCTCCAGAAGGATTAGGAGGTACAAATGAGGGAGCCTCTCCTCTATTAGCAATATTAGGCTCTATTGGTGCTTGTATCATTGCAGTAACTAGATTTTGGAGTTTGATTCTCGATGTACCTATTGATGAGATGAAAGTATTTTCTCGCGGGCACATAAATTTAGGAGCGATTTTTGGAATTGATGATAATTTACTTCCTGGATATGACAAATTAGAACCAGTTATAAGAATTAAATCATCAGCTCCAAAGGAGAAAATAGATGAATTAATGGATAAAGTCTTAACCCATTGTCCTGTAATAACGAATTTTGGTGGAGCTTCAAAAATTATTCCAAAAATTCAAATAAAATCAGTATAAATCCAACAATTATAAATATCTTTTTTCTTTTTTTTCAATATAAGTCTTCGCGACGATCAGTGAAAAGTGGAAGTTCTTTCCTTAATTCTTCAATATTCTTTATATCTAATGTATAAACTCCGATTCTTGGATCTTCATCCATTACTTTTATAGTTTTACCATCTGTAACGAGGGAATTCCCAAAAAAAGTATTTTGTTTTCCCTTTCCCACACGATTTATAGCAACGAAATAACATTGATTTTCGATCGATCTTGCAAAACTTAGTGATTTCCAAATCTCCCTCTTAGGATCTGGAAATTCAGATGGAAGAAATATAACCATTACATCTTCTGAAGCTAATTTACGAAAAAACTCGGGAAATCTCAAATCGTAGCAAATTCCCATTCCGATCTTGATATTATTAAATGTAAAACTGGATATTGAATTGCCGGGAGTTAAAAATTTTTTTTCCTCCATGGGAGTAAACAAATGAATTTTTCGATAGGTGTGAATAATTTTACCGTTATCTATGAAAAATCCACAATTATAGTAATTCCCTTCTTTTTCTTCTAAAAAAGTGCCTAAAATCGCGAAATTTCGCTCAGAAACTTCAAGTAATTTGGTTACAGTTTCTCCTGAAAGAGGTTCTGCTAATACCTTCGTGTTTTTTAAATCATATCCCGTCGTAAATAATTCGGGCAAACAAACAATATCTGGTTTGAGAGATTTAGATTTCTCTAAATACTGTAATGCTCTATCTAAATTTTCTTTTTTTCGACCGTCGTCAATTTCCATTTGAACAATAGCAATCTTGAGCTTCATCAATTGACCAAGGGAGTACAATAATACAGATAATTAACTTATTCTAAGATGATATTTCTTATTAATATGAAATAAAAGAATAATTATCGATATTTCTTTCAATGTGGATATTAAATATACTAGGAAAAAAACGCATTTTGTTGAAAAGTTCTACTCAAATTCGAGTAGGAAATCTCCTTAAATAGGTTTTATTTAATAAAAATAAGACTTATAAAAGAATATAAATTATTTTACAAAAAATTCTAAGTTTTGCAAGGGTTAGGTGTAGCACTTGGTTTTAGAAATATTAGACATCATGAAAAAAAAAGGATTCAAAGACACGATCCAAATTCTATCGAAGCGGAAGGAATATAAGATGAACAAACATAGTTTTTACAAGGAGTTAAACAAATTTTCTTACTATAATTCCTTCCTACGAATAAAAGACTTTATGCTAGAGCGTGAAATTATCTCGATTCAAAAAGGGAAAAACAACAAATTGGAGATTTGTTTAACCGAGAAAGGTAGAGTTATCCTAAAAAAAATCGAAGAATTAAACCAAATATTCCTTAAGGGAAATGGCATAGTATAGTCAAATATTTTTTAATTTTTTTCTTTTTAAACTATCTTAAATTGTACACTATCAATCATGTTTCTAAAAAAGTTAATCGTAGGCGCACTCGGTACTAATTGTTATGTATTTGGTTCCGAAAGCGCTAA
>JAHQWX010000130.1 GCA_029856375.1 Promethearchaeia archaeon
CGTTTTGAAAGAAGGAACTACTTTTTTAAAAGCTTTAACGATTTTAGATAAAATAAATGTTAAACGGATAGATTTGGTAGATCCAACAGAATCTCAAATGGTTCAGTTAATTGCTTTAAGAGATTTATCCTCGGATAAAAAGAAATTCTCGTGCAGTGGTTGTGCTTCGCCCTTTCCAACTGCTCTGATTAAGTTGTTGAAAGAAAATGGTAAAGCGATATGTCCAAAATGCGGCATAAAGTTAAAGCTTACGCTCGTTTGAAAACCTTTTTATCTTATCCGAATTATAGCTTATTGTATTTTAACCTCTCTACAAGAGCAAGTGATTTTGAGATGAAGGATCAAAAAGAGAAATTAAAAAAATATATCGAATATTGGAACGATCACAACTCTTCGCACTTAGAAAAGTTGAATAACCGAATTGAAATCGCAATCGAACTGGGATTGGATGATGTCGTGAAAAAAATGAGGGATGCGGTCGATTTCATGAATAAAGCAAACGAATCTCTCTTAGAAGCATTTAAGTTACTTTAAAGGTTTTTAAGTAATTCTACATTAGATTTTACTTACTAGTTAAAGTTAAGGGAAATGAAGCCCGCTGATGTCAAATAAGAAAAAAAACCGAAAGATTCCAATTGTAATAGGTTTCTTCTTTGCTTTATTTATTTTATTCAACCTTATTAATCATACAAATGGTCCAAAAATAAATGATGTTATAAACGAAAGTGAGCCCAATAAAAAGCTCTTTACTAGCGGTCCCCTCGGATACACGATACACATCAATGATACAGATCCTACCAAAAATTGGACATATACAAACACTACATACGATTGGTGCACGGGATCGGGGACATATGTGGATCCTTATGTGATTCGAGATGTAGAAATCGACGCGATGCAATCTGGAAGTGGAATTACTATTGAAAATTCAACTAAGATGTATTTTAGAATCGAAAATTGCACCGTCTATAACTCCAGTTCCGATTTTGGCGACGCAGGTATTGCATTTAACAACACAAACAATGGAACAATTGTTGATTGTAATTGTTCTAACAACGGTGGAGATGGAATTTTCCTCGAAAATAGCCACAATAACACCTTATTTATGAACATTGTTAACGATAGTTATGTAGGTATTGGGCTTTATAGAGGATCTGCAAATAACACAGTTCGTGATAACAATGTAACAAGCAATTACCTTAGTGGGATTGCTTTAAATTGGGCTGTTGATAACAAAATCTTAAGAAATAATGCAAGCGAAAATGAAATTTATGGTATTGCTTTTTCATTTTGCGATCGTAATCTGATTGCAAATAACACGATTGGGAATTATCAAGGATATAAGCAAATGTATGGGATGTATATTTGGGACTCAGATTATAATAATATAACTGGAAATACTATTTTAGAGAACTGGCAACGAGGTATAAGTTTTTTTACCGATAGTGAAAATAACATCGTTTATGACAACACAATTGGTAATTTGAATTTGGGCCCTCTTGGATCCATTTGGGGGATATATCTCGATGATAATTGCGACAATAATAATATTTCTGATAATAGATTAATTAAAAACTATAATACTGGAATTAAACTATATGATAACTGCGATTTAAACACGATTATGGGTAATGAAATTGAGGAAAATGGTGAAAACGGGATGCATCTTGGATTAAATTGTAATAATAACACAATCGCGTTCAACATCGTGAAAAATAACGCAATAATCGAAAATGCATCTGGAATTTTTCTCAATTCTAGTAGTAATAATACGATAAGCTATAACAATATCTTCAATAATAAACCAAATTATCAAGATTCTGGTATTAACATTACCAATAGTTGCTACAATAACACAGTAAGTAGCAACAACATAAGTCATAACCAGGATTATGGCATATACATTGATCAATATTGCGATTCAAATTTAATTTATAACAACACACTCCTCAATAATACAGTAAACGGCTATGACGATGGTAATTTTAACAAGTGGGATAACGGTTCGCTTGGAAATTTTTGGGACGATTACGAATCTAAATACCCAAGTGGAACCTATAACGGTATGTTCTGGGTGCCTCCTTATGTTGTTGATGGAGGCTCATCTGCTCAGGATAATTTTCCATTAGGTCAGATATTTATTAACTATACCGAAACTGGAAATGTAAGTGTAATTCAAGATACATCTGGATTATTATTGAATTGGACAACTGGTATAATTAATGGAACTAGGGACACATATGACATTTTGATCGATGGAAGCGTGGATTTGAGCGGACAAAATTGGGATAGTACTCTTGTTCAATATAGCGTACCTGCTTCTACGTTAGAAACTCCGGGAGATTATAATATTACCTGCATTATTAGAAACGATAATGCTTGGTCAGCACAATCGCAGATCAATCTTACCGTTGAGGCTTCTGGATCTTTACAGTACGATTCAATTACGAAAGATTCGTTTGTGGAAGGTTCTTCTGAATTTATTCGATGGTTATGCACCGTTCACGCTGATGCAACCCCAATTAATTATAGCATCATAATGAACGATACTACTATTCTCTACTCAAATCTTACTCTTTCAAAACCACTCTCTTTAATTCAATTCAATTTATCAGAATTGAGGGCAGGAGATTATAATTTAACTTGTAATTATACGGTCCGATCGGATTCAAAATATCATGTATATTCTTCAAAATCGCTGACTTTTACTGTTGAACCAGCCGTAATCATTGAAAATTTAAATGCATCGACTTTTGTTATGGCAAGAAACAATACTTACTTGTTTGAGTGGAATGTTACTGTTCACGCTGAAGCAAGCCCTCTTAATTATTCGATTATATACAATAGTACGATTATTGACTATACGAATACTACGATATGGAATCCGACTGACAATGTAATTTGGGACTTATCAAGCTTAGAACCTGGGCAATATAATATAACTTGCAATGTAACTGTCAAAGTAGGGATATTTCTGTTCACTTACGAATCCTTGAGGATAAATTTAACTGTAGTTGATGTTAGAATCTTAAATTTAAATCTTACTGAAGTCGAGATCGTTCAAACTGAAAATAGTACTTTAGAATGGAGTGTGATTCTTGATTCAAACGCGATTGTTAAGAATTATTCAATAATATTTAATGACACAATTATTGCATACACAAATACATCCTATTGGAATCCCGCAGATAACATAGTATATAACCTTTCACTTCTGTCCGTTGGCGATTATAACACAACATGTAAACTCTGGTTACAATTCGGGAGTAATTTTATTTGGCAGGAAAGCGTAACAATAGCATTGAGGGTTGAAAGAGCAGTTATATTTACATTACAGGAATCACCGGGAGCAGATCCTGTTCGATTTACAAGCATAAGAATCATTTGGAATACAACAGTTCATTCAAACGCTACCGCTATAAGATATAAAATTCTTAACGAAACTTTATTTGGTTATATGGTGTATTTCATAAACGATACCGTTTGGGATCCTCAAAATCAAGTAATTTATGTAAATTCCAGTTTTGATTTTGGCTATTATCGCTTAATATTGAATATTACTCTAAGAATAGGAGATCACAACATTTCAGTTCAGTCGGAAATTGTGGTGTTTACTATTTCCAACCACGCTCCCACAATAGACGATCTGGCAGATACTGGGATATATTATGGACAAAAAGGATTGGGAATTACTTGGACTCCAGTCGATGTGGATGAGAACTATAACAAATACACCATTTATATCGACGATGTTAAAGCAATTAGTGGGGATTGGGATGGTTCAAATATTACTTATGTTTTAGATAATCTGACCATTGGTACATACGATATCAAGTGTATGGTAAACGATACATTTGGATTGTCGGTTTCGACAGTAGTAGAGGTTAAAATATCTCAGAATTTAGCACCTTCAATTCAAGCAGTATCGGATTTTACTATCTACATTTTCGACACGAATAAATCGATCAGATGGACAACATCAGATTCTAACGGTAACTACGATCATTATGAAATATATGTGAATGGAGTATTGAATGTTACTGCTAAATGGGTCTATTCTCGGATCTCCTTGTCATTAGACCAATTTACAGTAGGGATTTATAATATCACATTAGTGGTGTACGACATAATGGATTTAAGCGATGAAGATTCGGTCATAGTTACTATTTCCGAAAGTCTTCCGGGCGGTGATCTTATACCCGATAACATAGTTCTACTTATCATTCTAGTGGGCGCAGGCGTCGGTGCCGCGGCTGTTATAATTTACATAACTCGTCTTAAGACTCATAAAATGGAGGTTTCACCAAAAAAAGAGATTAAAATCCCGAACGATTTAATTAGCGAGGGAAAAAAATTAATCAAAAAAGAAAAGCTAAGCGGAAAAAAGCCGAAAAAGTAATTTAATTACAATCCCAGTTTTCCCATCGCAATAATGGATTAAAGTTTTATTGTTTAAATATTTATTAAGGTTAATAGATTTATATTATTAGCATTGGATTAGTATCAATATATTCAAAGCGCCTCAGTAGCTTAGTCGGTAGAGCTTATATCAATAAACACCGAAAGTGTTGCCTTGGTAAGGCAAAGGTCGGGGGTTCAATCCCCCCCTGGGGCTTCAAGAAAGAATGAATTAAGTCGGCGTGGCTCAGCTTGGCTATGCTTAAAAAGCGTCAACAAGCGCCAGACTCATAATCTCCTGAAAAAATTGGGTCAGAAAATAAGAAATCTGGAGATCGGGGGATCGAAGCCCCCCGCCGACACTTTTCACCCCTCATCTATAATGTTAGGAATTACATATTTAAAGACTATTTTCTTTAAATAATCGCAGTTTTTACCCAACGCGTTCTCGTACCACTTTTCGCTTGAGTCTTTCTGATAACAGGTGACTTTTAGTTTTGATTGGTCATTTGCAGTGTTAAAATTGTAATCCTCCATTTCCAAATCGTATCCACGAAATTGTTTTCTGTAAAAAATTAGACTAAAATTATCCTCGTTCGTAAAATTTCTCGCAGAAAGCAGATATTTGGAGGAATAGCAATCTAATCCAACGAATCTTCTATTTCCGTCCTCGTCCAGAGTTTCCGAAACAAAGATATCTGTAATTTTCTGGGGGGAGAGGTAAGAAAACAACTCTTGAATACTCTCAATTCGAGTGATTACTGACTTATCAGTTATTCCAATATCCTTTATATAATCTACAAACTTTACGTTCATTTGAGTAATATCTAAAAGCTTTCTAAGAAATAATTTACATTATCTCCGTATTAAAAAAAATGTGTTACTTGGGTATTATCACCCACACTGAGACAACATCTCAACATTAAGCTTTAATATTTTGTTATCAATATGTTTTGATATGGACAATCTAAATGCGATATCTTTTTCAGATGATATTTTAAGCTCTCAAATGGGTGCCGAAGACACTAATACTGAATGGTTGGGAATACCTAAGCACTTGTTAATGGAATGTGCGGGGTATTCATTCACTCAAAAAGTCGTTGAGTATTTTGACCTGAAGCCGTACGATAAAATAATTATCTTTGCGGGTTTAGGCAATAACGGTGGAGATAGTTTTGTCATTGCCCGGCATTTATCAAGTCTAAAGATGTATATAACACTTATATTAGTCGGTCCATCAGAAAAAATTCGAACTGATGAGGCCCGTCTTAATTGGAAAATCATAAATAATTTAGATTTGGCTATACAAATTAAAGTAATAGAAGATTCTTCGGAAATTAAGACCATTCTGCCCGAATTAGAAAAAAGCAATTTTAATTTAGTGATTGATGGGTTATTGGGAACTGGTATTAAGGGGAAAATCAGAGAGCCAATATCGTCAGCAATAGAATCTATAAACCTTTTTCAATCTAAAGGTGTGAAGATCGCTTCCATAGATGTACCATCTGGTATGGATCCAGATACCGGAAAAATATCAGATAAAGCAGTGAA
>JAHQWX010000131.1 GCA_029856375.1 Promethearchaeia archaeon
AGCTCATTTACCATCTTAATTGAACGCTTTAATTTTTCGAGCGATCCTCCAGGAAAATCAAATCTCCCAAAGGACCCACCGGCAAATATTAAATCTCCGCAAATTAAAATTCTGTTTTCAGATTCGTATAAGCATATTGAACATTCACTATGACCTGGGGTGTGAATGATTTTGTAATTATAATCTGCTATAGGAAAATTTTGCCCGTTGATCAACTCGTTCACTTCTACTGGGACGATTTCTACTTTAAACATTCCCGGACCAATTCCTAAATTCCCCGGGAATATAGAATTAATATCAGCAGTCTTAATAGCTTTTGCCGCAGGACCAAAAGCGTACACTTCGGGGGGCTTCTCTTTTAGCTTTAATAATAGAGGATATAATCCTAATAAATGATCGACGTGAATATGAGTCAAAACAATCTTTCGAATATTTGTATAAGATAGACCTAATTTATTCATATTTTCAATCATGCTATTTAGGGATAATCCGTTTCCCGCATCAATTAATGTTAAATCGGTTTTACTTTCGTTAGAAATTATATAATTATTCGAGTCTAAAGTGGGAGTTTCTTGAAAAAAATAAACATTATTAACCACTTTATATCCTTTTTTCGAGTGCATGTTTCCAAAATTAAACATATTGAATCCTCTAGAATTAATTGAACTCTATTCCATTTATATATTGCATTAATCTGAATGTTTTTTTAAGATTTCTATTTCAAAAATTAAGGAAATTACTTTAAAAATCGTAAGATCTGTGGTTTTGAGCAATACCTATAAATATAAATAATAGCGATCCTATCTAGTTTATAATCAAATCCTTTTTAAATAATGAATTAAACAAAAAGTGGTAATAAGAATGTCTCAACAAAAAGCAGTCCATGAGATTTTGCTAAGGAGTTATCCAAAAATTATTTTTCTGTGGCCTACTTTACTTTGCTCATTCTCCATATGGATAATCGGTATGATTATGAGTATGGTGAGTCCTACCGGAGAGCTCGATCCCACCGTTTCCGTAATCTTAGCGTGGATCTGGGTTATAATCTTTGCATCGAATCTATTTGTGATGGCGTTTGACTTTCAAAGCACGAAATTTTTTGTTCTTATATTAGCTATTGTAGCCGTAGCGTTGATTCTCGTTATTGTATACTTGATGGGGGGATTCGAAGGTCTGGGTGGAGCACAGCTGCCTTCTTTCAATATATCAATGAGCGTGGAATTTTATTTTGCGACCACAATCCTAATATTCGTTATCCTCGGGATTATATGGTTATCTCGAAGAGTTGACTACTATAGAATCGAAAGAAATGAAATTTATCATAGAAATGGGTTTTTGGGAAAAGCTGAGAGAATTCCTACTTCGAGTCTCACATTTGAGAAAGAAATTCCCGATGTTTTCGAATACATCCTTTTAAGAGCGGGATCCATCACGATTCATCCATCGAGAGGGAAAACGATTAACTTAACTACTGTTCCAAACATTAAAAAAATCGAAAAGAATTTAGACCAGCTCTTATCGAGAATTACCGTAGAAGTGGACGATACCGATAAAACCCCAGTATAAAAGAATTATTATAATTTTTTACAACTATTTTTTTTTACATTATTTAAAATTAGTTTGCCATTGAAATTGACTTTTTAGTCCTTCATTTATTTCAATTTTTGGGGAAAAATCCAAAATATTCTTAGCTTTACTAATATTAGAATATGTTACATCTACATCTCCGAGTTGCTTTTCAATATATCGCACTTTTTTTGTTTTATTTGCGATTTTGTAAATTTGATTTATCAATTCATTTACAGTTATTGGATTCGAACATCCAAGATTGAATATTTGCCCCTCAATATTTGCTATCTCACCAACAGCAATTGTTCCTTCGACTATGTCAGATACATATGTGAAATCTCTGACTTGTTCTCCATCTCCAAAAATAGTAATTTCTTTATTGCTTAATATTAAGTTAATAAATTTTCGAATTGCCATGTCAGGTCGTTGACGGGGCCCATATACTGTAAAATATCTTAAAGAAGTAATCGGTAAACCATATACTCTGTAGTAAAAATCTGCATATTGCTCACAACATAGTTTAGAAACAGCATATGGTGAGATTGGATTTTTTGGATGATCCTCGTCAATTGGTGTATATCTTGGATTTCCATACACTGAAGATGAGGAAGCGTTAATGATTTTTTTAATATTTTTATATAAACAGTACTCGAATACATTAACCGAAGTTTTGATGTTATTATCTATCACTTCAATGGGATGTTTGATTGAATACCTAACTCCAGCTTGGGCCGCTAGATGAAAGATTATATCAATTTCATAATCAATATCTTTTAATGTGGATAGATCGTTAAGATTCTTCTTTATTAGGATGTAGTCTTTTTTTATTTGGTATTCATCAACTAAATTTGTTAGATTTTTTTCCTTTCCTCTATAATAATCGTTAAAATTATCAATTAAAATTAAAAAGTTACCATTTTCAATTAATTTATCTGCTAAATGAGAACCAATAAAGCCAGATGCCCCAGTAATTATGATATTTTTATTTTTAATCGTAGTTGAATACCTTTTTTCGAGATTTATATTAAGTTAATATTGAAATTATGTTTAAAATTTTATTAACAATCCCTTGAAATTTATAAAAAATTTAAAACTAATTTAAATTCTATAGAAAATGATGAAAATCGCGGTAATAACTACAAATAGACCCCCAAAGATTTTTCCTATTTCACCAATAATTAAAATATCTACAAATTTCCTGGCATTGAAAAGAATATTATAAAGTAAAGTATTAATTTAAATCTTCTTAAATAACTCATTAACCCGCATCATTATTGCCTCTTTATTTAATCCGTAAGCATTTAACAACGCGCTTCTTGTTCCTGATTGACCGAAAGTATTTTCTATTCCCACAAACTTCATGGGAATGGGATTATATTCAGAAAGAATTTTAGATATAATGCTTCCAATCCCACAATAATTATTATGTTCCTCGATTAAAATTACTCCTTTGCAACCTTGAACTTGATTAATTAAATCATTAATATCAATTGGCTTAATTGTCGAGAGATTTATAACCTTAACACTAATCTTTTGTTGTTTCTCGATAGCTAGGGCAGTTTCATATCCTAGACTCGCACCAAATCCACTACCTATTAGACAGAGATCGAGCCCATCCTTTAAAACATCTATTTTCCCAAGGTTAAACCTATAATTTTTTTTATGGATTTCAGGGAACGAGTCTCTAGGTAATCTAACATAAAACAAACCTTCAGTATTAATAGATTTTTCCATCATTTGTTTTAATTCGTTATTGTCCAATGGGATCAAGATAGTTATGTTCGGAAGAGAAGACATTAAGCTTAAATCTTCTAATGCATGATGCGTACTACCATCTTCTCCGACAAATCCACTATGTGTTGGAATAATTTTTAAATTTAAATTGTCGTGAGCTGCAATTCGAATGAATTCCCAAGCTCTCCCAGTGGTAAATATTGCAAATCCGCTCACAATTGGGATTTTGCCAGATATTGCAAATCCAATAGCTGAACCAACCGTATTTTGTTCTGCCACTCCCATATTGAAGAATCTCTCGGGAAATTTTTGGGCAAATTTGTCAGTTCTCGTAGACGAAGATAAATCGCTATCTAAAACAACTATATTTTCTTTTTTTTCACCAAGTTCAACTAGAAGATTTCCAAAACTATCTCTTAAAGGAATATTTGCCAATTAAATTTTCTCTTTTTGTATTTTTTGTTGGATTTTATTAAGTTCTTTTATTGCAAGTTGATATTGCTCTTTATTTGGTGCTTTTCCGTGATATCTTCGAGTGTGCTCCATAAACGAAACATCTGCTCCTTTAACTAAGTAGGAGATAATTACGGTGGGTTTACCAATGATTTCTTTTCCCTTATTAATTCCATTAATTAACTCTTTTATGTTAGATCCATCAATTTCGAGAACATTCCAGCCAAATGATCTCCATTTCTCAGCTAAGGGTTCTAAAGCCATAATTTCTTCCGTTGCCCCATCTATTTGAATACCATTTCTATCGACTAGTGCAATTAAATTATTTAACCTATAATGGCTAGCAGACATTGCAGCTTCCCAGATTGCTCCCTCATCAAGTTCTCCATCACCCAGTAAAACATATATAAATTTATTCTCGTTTTTATCAAGTTTTGCAGCTAATGCACATCCTACGCCAATAGAAAGCCCCATTCCAAGAGAACCAGTAGATATTTCGATGCCTAAATTTTTATTTTTCACTGGGTGCCCTTGAATAATAGATCCAAATTCTCTTAATGTAAAAATCTCTTTTCGTTCTATGTATCCCATTTTTGACAATACTGCATATAGTGCAGGAGCAGCGTGTCCTTTACTTAATATAAAAATGTCTCTGTCTTCCCAATCTGGCTTTTTGGGGTCTATTTTCATTATTTTTTTGTAAAGAATATAGATCAAACTAGCACACGATAAAGATCCTCCAGGATGACCGGATTGGGCATCAAAAATCATCTGAAGAATGTCTTTTTTTATATCTATGATCTCTATTTCAAGCTGCTTCGTTTCAGAGTCCGATAGTATCATTTTTTACTTTTCTACGGATTATTTAATATTAATTAGCGGAGATAAAATCTTTAAGTTCTTTTACACCAAAAAATTTCACGGGAGGCAGTTTTGCAGTAAGAGCAGCCGCGTATAACGCAGCCTGTGCTACTTCCTTAACTTGAAAACCTGAAGCATAACCTAAGCCTAAAACAGCCATCATAACGCTACTAACTGCTACATAACTTCTAACAGGTTGTTTTAGAATAGGTTCTATTTTTTCTATTTTTTCAATACCTTTAGAAAATAGGTAGGATTCGGATTCTAAATAATTTAACAAAACATTTTTACATTTTGATGTGTTTAATATTTTTTTGCCAACGATAATAATACTAGTTTCATTGTAGCAATTAATAGATAAAATATTTAAAGCTTTTTGTAGATTAATTTTAATTAAATCAATACCCTCGTAAAGATAATAATTATTTAAATTTGGACGAGCAATAATTGGTATATTTTTGTATTTCTGTTTTAATTTAATAAGTAATTTTTGAATAAATTTATCTTCAAATAGCCCTCCCATTCCGTAATCTAGTATGATTATTGCTCCCAAATCGGATGAGCGTTGCTCAATCATTTCAAAAAACTTCTGTCTTGTTGGTTGAGAAATGTCGCTCGTATAATCAGTTTCCAATCTGAGTACATGTTGATTCATCGCTTTAATTCGAGTTATTTGGGGAGTTTTAAGATTTACATCAGTATATATTCCAGAAGATTCAATTTTCAATTCCTTTATTTTCCTTAAGAACAGCTCTCCTTCGTAATCTCCTCCCACAATCGTTAATATTTCTGGAATGCCACCCAATGACTTAATATATTGCGATGCTAAACCAATTCCTCCAAGATAATCAAATCGATTTTCAATCTTTATATTGGGAACTGGGGCATCAGGAGAAATTTTGTCTGCAAATCCAGAAATATATTTATCTATTAGGGCCTCCCCAATAACTAATATTTTCTTTTTCTCAAACTCTTTAATCTTATCTGATAAGCTCATTACTTACTTTATTATTTCTACTTATTTTTTCAATTGATTTTGTAATTTTTCCCAATCTTTGAGAAAGGATTCTAAGCCTTTTTCGGTGTTTGGGTGCTTGAACATTTTATCTAAGACCGCAAAGGGGATTGTTGCTACATGAGCTCCCATTTTAGCCGCTTCTATAACATGGCGCGCGTTTCTTATAGACGCTACGAGTAATTTTGACTTAAAATCGTACGCATTTAATATTTCCATCATTTCCCAGAGAGCTTAAATTTCGTCTTCGCCGTTGTCCATTAATCTACC
>JAHQWX010000132.1 GCA_029856375.1 Promethearchaeia archaeon
AGCCTTGAGAAAAGACTCAAAGGGTAGAACATGGTATTATACCGCTGATATCGGGTGTATTGACTGTGAAGGATGCCTACGCATAAAGGATCGAAAGCGCGACATGATTAAATATAAAGGGCATTCCGTGTTTCCACGGGAAGTGGAAGACTTATTCTACATGAACGAAGCAGTTGCCGAAGTTGGCGTGGTCGGAGTTAAAGACCCTGAAGTCGGCGAAAACATAAAAGCTTTCGTATCATTAAAAGAAGAATATATTGCAAAGGTTACAGAACAGGACTTATTAAACTGGGCGAAAGATAACATAGCGCCGTATAAATATCCAAGGATGATCGAGATTGTAAATGACTTACCAAAGACACTAGTTGGTAAAATTTTAAGAAGAGAATTAAGAGATTAAATTTTTATTTATTTTTTTTTATTTATTTTTTTTTATTTATTTTTTTCTACTTTCAACTCACTTGGCACATCTTTTACTCTCAAGAATTTTGGTAGCAGAAATCCAAGCAGAAATTTTAACCGAAATTTCTACAATATTTAAGCATTATTATGAAATGATTTAGTTTTCTATTAATCAGATATTCGTGAATTTTTAATTTAAAGAAGATAAATAAATAATAATGGAATCTCTCGAAATTTTAAACGGAATTTTAACTACGATAGTTGTGTCAATATCTATCTTGGTAGGTGTAAAAATTGCGTTGAAATATAGATTAAATAGAATGAAAGCATTTCTTTATTTTGGATGTACTTGGATCTTAATAGTTCAACATTATTATCCAGCTATTTTTGCTTTTTATTTGAATTTACTCACGGGACTTACTATTGATCTTCGCACCTATCTTATGTTTAACCTATTTGCCCCTCTTTGCGTAATGTTTGGTGTATTATCGGCTACTGAATTAGTTTTTCAAACGCATAGAAAATTTATCATTCGTTTCTACTATATCTGTGCGATTTTACTTGAAATATTACTTGTTGCATTGTTGATTTTAGATCCTTCTTTAGTCGCAGAATTGAGTGGCACAATAGATATTGAATATAATTTAGTTACAAAATTATTCATTTTATTTGTGTTACCAACGATTTTTGTTATGGGAATTGTATTTACAAGGGAATCGTTCAAAAGCGAAGATCCCATTATTAGAAGAAAAGGAAAATTCCTATTTTTCGCATTTTGTTTATTCGCAATTGGGACTCTATTAGAAACAATGATTCCTAATAATAATTCAGATTTGTTTTTGTTGTTATTAACTAAATCTATTTTAATCCTTAGTTCAATCGCATTTTATTTTGGTTTTCTCTTACCAAAATTTTTACAAAAAAAATATAATCTCGAAGAAAAGGAAATAGAATAAGAAATTATGGAATTTACTTCATTTTGGTGTCATTAATTCTAATAAATTGACATTTTTTTTTCTCAACCATTTAAAAGATCTTTCACCGTGAGTCAATTCAACAAAAGGCAACATAATTTTTTTTACTAAATATCGTGTCAATTTATATTTAAATGGCTTACCAATATTAAAAAAAAGGAATCGCAATTTAACTGCAGCTTTAATTTCTGAATAAATATATTTTTCTAAACTCCATAAAAATGAATCTTCAATTGCTTTTTTATCGACTAAATTATTGTATATTGCAGTAACCACAAATTCAGCTGTTCTTTTAGCCATATATAATCCTTCACCCATAAGAGGACATACAAAACCACCAGCATCTCCAATTAAAAATACTCTACCGTTATAAACTGGCTTAATTTTTGGAAATCCAAAAGGAACTGGATGACCTTGTATTTTGATTGGTTTAGAATTTAAATTTAACTGAGAAATCCAATTTTTGATAGCTTTTATGAAATTCCCTTTATTTTTTCTATTCAATCCTCCCAATCCAACGATAATCCTTTCTTCATTTGGAAAAACCCAAGCAAAACCCCAATTTATTACTCCAACCGAAAAAATGGGATGTAAAAACGATCCTTTTTCTAAATCTTTTCTATCTATATAAACTTCAACTGCTGTGGCTAAATTACGATTCCACTTTTTTTGATTAAATAATCCCTTTTTCCAAAATTCTTGTCTCACTCTACTATTCACGCCATCAGCTCCAATCAAAAAATCAGATTTAAATTCTCTTCCTTTTGATTTTTTATTTAATGTTCCATCGGATTTTTTATCAAATAAAATAACTTTACATTCGTCAATATCGATTGACTTGATTGTTTCTCCCTCAAGCACTTCAATCCCGACATATTTCGCTTTTTGCAAAAGAAAATCGTCATAAACTGCACGATTAACGAAAACAAATGGATACTCAGTATTCCTAAAAACTGGATCTGTATTTTGATAATTAATCTCATAATCATAAGTGATATAATTTATTATTTTTTTCTTTTTAAGAGATTCAATATCTTCTCCATAATTTTTTTTATCCAATTGGAGAGTTTTTAAAGTTACGAATCCTCCGCATAATTTATCTCTTGGAAAAACAGCTTTATCGATTATTAGCGTTTTAAATCCTAATTTTCTCAGTAGATATCCAGCAGTAGATCCAGCAACGCCACCACCAACTATAATTACATCATAACTATTGTTTTTTGTCATAGCCCTATCAATAAAAATTTTTTAACTTAATAATTAGAATTCTTGCTATTAAATGTAGGTAATTAAAGTAACAATAAAAAAAGCTATAAATCAAAATTACTTCAAAATTGAAGAAGATGGGGCTATAATATAACTATAAAAACGAAATTTCATTCTATCTCTCAAACAAAAACGATTAAAAACGCTCATTTCCGCAATTGACGATAATCTCCGTACCTATTTTAAAAAGCGCTTAGGCGATATGAAAGAGGAACTCGGTATTTAAGAGTGCGATTTTAAAGAGAAAGATATAGACAAATCCCTCGATATACTCTTTCTTTGCATCACTTACGATCTTTTTAAGGCCTACCCATCTATTTCCGCTCTCTCCCCACTTGGTACATCTTTTACTCTCAAGAATTTTGGTAGCAGAAATCCAAGCAGAAATGTTATCGAGCTGGCTATTAATATTATTCTACTGGTCAATAATTGGAAGAGATCAAAGCTATTATTAGGGATTTGAGTATCCATGAGAACGCCAGTAGGATATAATATGAACGCAACGAGCAATAATTTTCCTTTCCTTTTAATATTGGGATCAGGAGATTTAAAAGATTCTCTAGCGAATAAAATCCCCAAAAGATAGATTGCTCCCAACATAAATAAAACGAGCATCTTTGTGAAAAAGCTATATTCAATGTCGATATAACCGTTTAGTACTCCAATCATAGTCGGATCTACGACTAGCATATATAATAAGAGTATTTGAAATATAACAGCCCATATGTTAAAAAAGATGATGACTTGCTTTCTGTAATCAACCAGAATAAATTCAGTTATCGACAACACGCCAAACGTTAAACTGAACGGAACGAATATTTCAAACATTAGATATATTCTAAGGTCGGGGAGAATAGAATTGGTAACCAAACTGAAGGTAAATAAGTTAAGTAGAAAAGAAAACACAGCTGGCCAATAAGGCTGTACCATTAGTATCCAAGAAATACCCATCCAAAGATATAATTTATCCTTGGAGTCTCTATATTTTAAAGCAATTTTAATTCCAACAAAAAATGTGATGAAAACAAATGTTGTTGTTAATAGCCCATTTAATATTTCAATTGATTCCATAATAACCCACCTCTATTCTAAAACCTTCAATAAATTTAGATTTCTTTTCTTAAACCATTTTGGAGAGCGTTCTCCAGACATTAATTCCATTATCAAATCTTCGGTTTTCTTAACTAATACTCTTGTTAATTTGCACTCAAATGCCGAGAAAATCTTGTTAAAAAAGAAAAATCTTAGAGTCATAGCGGCTTCGAGATCAGGATAAACTTTTTTCTTTAAGTTCCATAAATAGGACTCTTCAATAGCTTTATTATCGTTAATGTTGTTATAAATCGCTGTTGCAGCGAATTCAGCGGTTTTCATACCGAGATATAATCCCTCTCCGAAAAGTGTGCAAACGAATCCACCAGCGTCTCCTATGAGCAAAACCTTACCCTTATAAGACGGTTTAAATTTAAAATTTCCATAAGGTACGGGATGACCGTAAGTCTTTTCTAACGAGTTCGAGTTTATATTTAAGCAAGACACCCAATCGTGCAATGCGTTGACGAAATTACCTTTATTTTTCCTATTTAAAGCCCCCAATCCAATTACTAATTTATCTTTATTAGGGAACATCCACGCATAGCCCCATTTTACAAGGCCAAGCGCTAAAATTGGATGTTTAAAATCGTTTTTCCCAACATCCTTTCTATCAACGAATATTTCGAGTCCAGTACCTAAATTGTGATTCCATTGTTTCTTGCTTACCAATCCCTTCCGATTGAATTCTCGTCTTACCACGCTATTTGCTCCATCTGCTCCAATTATGAAATTTGCGTTAAATGAAGTCCCGTCCGATAAAGATACAGTACATTCATCGAGATCTACTGACTTAACGAATTGACCTTCGATTACTTCAGTTCCAATATCTTTAGCCTTTTGTAAAAGAAAATTATCATATACTGTGCGATCAACGAATATATAAGGATATTTTGATGTGGTCTTAAGGATGGATCTTCTCATTCGATAAGTAATTTCGTAATCGTTAGTAATGTAATCCAAAATCTTTTTTTGTTTTAATGAAGAGTAAGTCTCTCCATATATTTTATTTAGTAAATGGAGCGTCTTCAGAGTAACAATTCCGCCACAGAGCTTCTTTCTTGGAAACTTCTCTTTGTCAATAATAAGAACATCTAATCCCAGTTTGCTTAGTATATATCCCGCCGTAGATCCCGCTATACTCCCACCTACTACTATCACATCGTAACTATTCTTATTTGTCATACCCTATCGTTAAAATGTTTTAACTTAATAATCAAAATTCTTGCTTTTAAATTTAGGTAAATAATTTAACAAAAAAAGGCATAAATCAAATTTACTTTTAAATTAAAGAAGTTGGGGCTATAAAATAACTATAAAAACGAAATTGCATTTTAACTCTCAAACAATGAGGATTTGAAACGCTTATGTCTGTAATTGACGATACCCTTCGCACTTATTTTAAAAAGCGCCTAGGCGATTTGAGAGAAGAAATAGGCACTCGAGAGTATATTTTTAAAGAGAAAGATGTAGATAAATTTTGCGAATTAATAAGCGATACAAATCCAATTTACATAGACGATGATTTGGGAAAAATAATCCCGCCTAGCTACATCATGAACATGACTAATGTCGTTTTCCAACAGTTTTTCATCAAAATTGGACTAGATTTTTTCGATAAAATCATGGGAGTCATTCACACGAGATCAGATGTAGACATTTTCAAACCAATGTCTATGAGTAATAAATATAGAGTGAAGTTTGATTACGAGGAGCCGAAAGAAGTTTCGGGCAAAATGGGAAATTACTTCTCAGTAATGTTTGTGATAACGATCATGGACGAGCAAAACGCCGTGTACGCCGTTGATAATCATGAATTTTTCTTCAAAATGAGGTGAATGAAGGAGGTGAATCAAATAACATTTAAAGTCGGAAAAGAACTACCAACATTTAATGTAATTATCACAAAAAAAGCATATAGAAAATACAATTTCTTGATTCGAGAGATTAATCCCATACATTTTAACACAAAATACGCTCAAAAGATGGGATACGAAGATGTAATCGTCGCAGGTAATTTTTTATATTCTTACATCCCCAAATGGATACTGGACTGGATCGGCGACATTAAAGCAATTAATAAGATATCTGTGAAATTTGGAAACCCCGTCTACTTAGAGGACGAGTTAATTCACAACGGAAAAGTTATTAAAGTGA
>JAHQWX010000133.1 GCA_029856375.1 Promethearchaeia archaeon
TTCTTAACTTCATAAATTTTTTCATCATACCCTTCATTTGGTTATATTGGTCTAACATTTTATTTATTGTCGTATAAGATGTTCCAGAACCAATAGCGATTCTTCTCTTTCTCGTTTTTTTTATGATTTTTGGGTTGTCTTTTTCCTCCTTAGTCATCGAATTTAGCACTACTTCCCATTTATCCAAATTTTCTTGTGCCATTTCCTTTACATCTTCTGGAATGTTTCCTCCACCCATCATTGACAAGAGTTTTCCAAATCTTCCCATTTTTTTAATAGCTTTCAATTGTATGTATAAATCCTCTAGCGTAAATTTTCCACGCATCATTCTTTTTGCCATTTCGGGATCAAGTTCTTCTTCCATTGACTCTTGAACTTTTTTTACCAGCCCCTCAATATCCGGTATTCCAAGGAGAGTCCCAACAAATGATGTGGGGTCAAATGTATCAAATTCATCGATTTTTTCTCCAATTCCTATAAACCTAATTGGGGCATTTGTCGCTGCTACTGCGGATAAGGCACCGCCACCTTTAGCCGTTCCATCCAATTTAGTGACGATAATAGATCCAAGCTGGGTAACTTTAGAAAACTCTAGTGCTTGATTGTAGGCCTGTTGCCCTAATGTCCCATCAATTACAAGTATAACCTCATCTGGTTTTACAGCCGCTTCGATTTTTTCAATTTCTTTCATGAGCTCCTTTTCTTCCTTATGACGACCTGCTGTATCAATAATGATAATGTTGTAATTTTCTTTTAGTGCTTGTTTTGTCTGTTTTAAGACCAACTTTAAGGTATTTTTTTCGTCAGGATTTCCATACACTTTTACTTTAAGAGGTTCGCACAATTGCTGTAATTGCTCAAACGCACCAGGGCGCCAAGTATCTCCGCACACTACGCCAAGCGTATACCCTTTACTTTGATAATAACTAGCAAGTTTGCCAACCGTGGTGGTTTTGCCAGATCCTTGTATTCCAACCATTAAAATAATATTTTGTTTATTTGGTTTAATTCTAATAGGCGCGGGGTTACCCCCAAGTATATTAACCAATTGGTCGTGAATTATTTTAATAATGAAATCTCTACGTCGAATTGAGCTATCAATTTTTGTATTCATGGCCTCTTTCTTGATTTTTTCTGTCGCTTCGAAGACTATTTCCACCTTTACATCAGCTTCAAGTAACGCTCTTTGTAATTCTTGAATAAGTGCATTAATCGCATCTTTATCCACTTTTGGAAGCTTGCGAATTATTCGTATTGCGTTATCTAACGATCTTCCAAGCGCTTCTAGTACCATAGCAAGAAAAGCCTAATTTTATTCTCTAAAATAATAAGAGAATTAAAAAATAAATAGTTTAATTTTTTTATATAATTTCAAAACATGTTTTCGTGTCCATCCCAGGCTCTAAAAAAGGCATTAATTTTTCCATATTCTTGGCTAATTTCGCCATATGCACATCTAACGCTTCCTTATTCTCGTATTTTTCGTAAAAAAGAATCGTATTTTTATCTTTTCTTCCCTTAACAGTATGGGGGATGTAGGCTTTTAATCCCGGTTCCGATTCTCTAATTTTAGGTATAATTTCTTTAAGAATTTCAATAACTTTATCCATCATACCTTCCTTAGCTTTTATTGTCGCAATTATCGTTATCATAAATAATGTTACGTTTTTGTATTTAAAAGAGTAAAGAAAAAAATGGAAATTAAATTTTGATAATGATATTTTTCTTAGCTAATAGCATTGCTATTCCTGCTTCTATAGCTATTGGCAGAATTCCTAACACACCAAGACTTATTAATGGATTCGCCGCAAGAAAATCTCTGCCCAGCGTGTTAAGCATAAGTGAAGCTAGTTGATCCCCAAAGATGAACGACAAGATGAATAGCAACAGTAAATTTCTACCCATTTCACTTAACGCTGGAACTTTAAAATTCAGTTTTTCGAAGCCGTAGAATATTGCTACCATAAAACCTGCTGTGCCAATCGCCATGAGCGCAAGTGAGGTGGTTACATCGTGGTGTTCTGCTTGTTGTAAAAAATCAACGCAATAGCACCCAATAAAAGCAAGAGAAGAGGCGGGTAATATTCTCTTTTTAAAACCGACTTTTATATCGTCTGGATCCATTTTTAACCACTGCGAAAAACATGTGGCAACGATTGCAATAGCCGCGTGATTTAGTGCGTTGAAAGGGAAATCAATGCCTCCTCCCGTTGAAAAATAGGTGTCAAAAATCGGTATTTCGTAGAAAATCGCATGAATACCCAGAATACCTATACCTAAAAACATTCTTTTATCTGCATCTTTTATGAGATAAATCCCAACCATTGCCGCAAGCGAGCCAATTGCTAAATTTGCTAAAGTTCCATTATAAAGTACATTGCTAATCCAACCGATACCGCCTTCTAAAAGATCTCCACCAATCAAACCATCGTCTAAAAACGCAATTATATAAAGAATTGCAACTCTAATGAGCCCATGTTTCCAAGCCTCTTTTGCGCCCTTTTTTTCTAGCCTACTATTGAAGGCGATATAGGCAACAAATCCCATAACAAACATGAAAATTTGCTGACCAATATCAATAATTGTAATCATTGCGGGGTTGTAATCTGCGTATCTCCACCCATGATTCAAGAAAGTCGGTCCAATCAAGGCTTCTCCACCTGCTAAATCAGCAGATAGTGGCCATGTTATCGTCGAGATTATTAATAAAAGAACAACGACGCCTCTGAATTGATCTAGCCAATCATATCTTAAGTGTAAAGGTTTTTTTTCCTCAACTTCTTTAATTTCTTCTTCTGTCATTATTTTCTCCTCTAATTTAAATTCAGATTTCCTTAGATTTTAAAAAAATTTAAGTTTAATTACGCATATTAGATATAAAATATTAACTAAGAAAAAACAAAAAATAAAGAATAGGAAAGAAAATGTCTATCAGAAAAACAGAAATACAAAAATTGAAGGTCGGATCGTATCTAATTGAAGATGGTGAGCCATGCTTAATTAAATCGATTGAAAAAAGTAAATCAGGAAAACATGGACATGCTAAATTAAGAGTGATCTGTGTAGGACTTTTTGATGGAAATAAACGCTCATTAACAATTCCTTCAGGTCATATGGTCGAGACTCCAGAAATATTAAAGGGAAGCGGTCAAATTAATTTTATCGAAGATGAAAGTCTTCAAATAATGGATTTGGAGAGCTATGAATCTTTTGACATTTCATGGCCAGAAGAGCCAGATTTAATCGCAAAACTAAAGGAATTACAGCAAGATTCAACCAAAATGAGCGCATCAACGATTGAATATTGGGACCTTCTGGGGAAAAAATTAATCAAACGAATAGTTACGAACTAATTGAATAAAAAATACGGTTATGCAATAAATTATTAACCGTATATTTACTTCAATTCAAATTCTTCTACATAGAATTAATATTAATGTAATTATACTTATTATTGAGAATATTATTTGAGGCAGAAATTAGATTGGGACGAGAAGAAAAGGCAATTGCAATTGCTTGCAGAATGGATTCAGTCGAATCAATCAATCTAGCGAAAAAAATTATGAATTTTCTCCAGAAAAGAGGGGAAAATGTAGCTTTAGAATCGAGAATCTGTAAAAGATTAGGAGATCCCGATTTAGGAATGAATTTAAGGGCGATGACTGAAGACGCAGTAAAATTTCTGATTTCTGTTGGAGGAGATGGATCTATTCTGAGAGTCTTTCATAATTTACCCAAGAAAAACATGCCACCAGTGCTTGGGGTCGCAAAAACTGGATCCTCAATCGCATTTTTAAGCGAAAGTAGCGAAAAAACGGTTTTTAACGATTTGTCTATGATACTAGAAAATAAATACATTATTGAAAAATGTCCTAGATTAGCGACTTATTTAAGCAAATCGCCTAATACTAGTATTCGATTGGGCGATGCTTTGAACGAGGTGTTATTGAGTTCTATAAAGCCATCAAAGGTGATGCAAATTTCTGTCAAAGTTAATGGAGAATTTCTAAATTATGGGTATTTAGATGGTTTAATATTATCAACTGCTACTGGTTCTACTGCATACGCCTTTTCGGCAGGTGGATCAATAATGGCTCCTTCTATTGAAGCAATTCACTTGGTTCCTCTAAATACTTACGCTCGGTCTGGATTAGTGCCTATGATGTTTCCTAAAGATTCGGAATTTGAAATTACTCTTTTAAGGGACAAACTAATGGGGACTCTCATTATTGATGGCCAGCGAGCAATAATGAAAGTATTTCCGAGAAATAAGATACGAGTGAAGATGTCTGAAGAAATTTTTAAACTCATAAGAGTGGGTAAAAATATTAACAAAAGTTTTTTCTATAGATTGAGAGAAAAAATATTACCAACCTTACGAATACCTTTTAAACCTTCGATGAAATATTAATCGTGATATTTAAAAGGAAATCCTTAAATTAACTATTGAACGAATTTGGGGGATTAAATACTTGGGCGTAAAAATAAACGAATTGGTAAAGGAAGTAAAAAAGGTCGTTACTTTTGAAAATTTACTTAATAAAAAGATTGCTATTGATGCGTTTAATACTTTATACCAATTTCTTGCCATTATTCGCCAAAGAGATGGGACTCCTCTTAAAGACTTTGAAGGAAATATAACATCACATTTATCAGGTTTGTTTTATAGGACCATCAATTTTCTTGAAAACGACATTAAACCTATCTACGTATACGATGGAAAGCCATCCAGTTTAAAGCTAGATATAATTAAGGAGAGAAAAGATCGAAAGGTAGAAGCAAAAGTAAAAATGGAAGAAGCGAAGAAAAAGGGAGATATTGTCGGTGTAAGAAAATTTGCACAAGCCACTTCGAGACTTGATAGCAATATGATAAAGGAGAGTATGGATCTATTAGATTATATGGGAATACCTGTTGTTCAAGCTCCCTCTGAAGGAGAAGCTCAAATTGCTTACATGGTAAATCAGGGGGATGTTTGGGCTTCAGCTTCGCAAGATTACGATACATTGTTATTTGGTGCGAAAAAATTACTTCGAAATTTTGCAATAAATAGAACTAGAAAGGTTGGAGATACATCAGTGTCTTTAGATATTGAATGGATATTATTACCGAAACTATTAGAAAAATTAGATATAACTCAAGAGCAACTTATAGAAATGGGCATTTTAATAGGAACTGATTTCTTTGAAGGAGTTGAAGGTATAGGGCAAAAAACTGCTTTTGATTTAATTACAAAATATAAATCTATTAAAAAAATAAACGAGAATAGCTTAAAAGTTCGAGGGAAAATTATAGATTTAGATATTGAAGTGATAGAGAAGGTTAAAAATATTTTTCTTAATCCTTCTGTGGAAAAAAATTATCAATCATTAAAATGGAAAAAACCAAATTTCGATAAAATTGAAGAATTTTTAATTGGTAAACATAATTTTTCAGAAGGGCGAGTCAAAAACGCTTTAGATAGACTCAAGAAGAAGGAGTCTGAATCCATGCAAACTTCTTTAGATCGATTTTTTAAATGAACTTTATTAAAATTTATCAAAAAACTTATACATATTGAATTATTTTAATATAAAAGAGAAAAGGTACAGAATTAATAGATGGATGGTTAAATATGTCGGATGTAAAAGATGACGATTTTGAAGATGAAGAAGACGAAGACGAGGAGTCAAAAGAAGTTTTCGAGAAGGTAATGCTAAGAGTTCAAAAAGCGAAAAAGCGGGATATCGGGCGCAATATCATCAGAATTGACAATGAAGTTATGGAGCGTATGAGCATTAAAACTGGCGATGTTATTTCCATTAAAGGAAAAAGCATGAGCGCCGGAATTGCGTGGCCAAGTTATCCGCAAGATTCGGGTTTAAATAT
>JAHQWX010000134.1 GCA_029856375.1 Promethearchaeia archaeon
GGCTGATATAATCAAGGAGCGGGGAGTCAGCCAGATTAGCGATACCTCCGAACTTGAGTCCCAGGTGGCTGAGGTGATAAACAACAACGAACCGGCGGTGGCGGACTACCGGGCGGGCAAGGCGCAGGCTGTTAAATTCTTGGTTGGCCAGGTTATGCGGGCGACCTCCGGGCGCGCCAATCCAAAGGTAGTCGGTGACCTATTGGTGAAAAAGCTTAAGGAAGGTGCGGGATCTTAAGTCGGGTTTCAGAGGTGAAAGATGTTAAATTCGACAAAGTTAAAGGCACGCTAATCGATTTAAACCAATTCTATACTATCATGCCCGAATACGAGGGAATTGACGAGTGGCAGCTAATACTCCGGCGTGGAGAATCCCTAATTGACGAGTTAATCGTGAATGTAAGCCCGAAAAAAGCAAAAAAATTCAACGAGGCGAAATTTATCGAGAGCTTGGCCAATTATATCAAAGAGAAAATGGAAATTTCTCCTAATGTGATACAAGTAATGACTCCAGATGAGATCTCTCGATCGCTCGGAATGGAAACTCAGTTAAAAGAAAAGCGAATATTAGATTTGCGACCTAAAAAATAATCAATAATTTTATTTTAACGAGGTAGAATAATGATCATCTTATTTTGGATTTTATCCGGCGTATTTCTTGGATTCTTTTTTTATTTTTTACTAAGAATCCTACAAATGAGACATGATAAAATCAATAAACGATGGGGGAGAGTTTATACAGATAATTTAATAATTGAGGAAAAAACATTCAGGCTCTCAGATGAGATTGAAATCAGAGCATGGAGCTATGGTTCGACAGATTTTATTGATTACGAGCATAAAATGCCTGGAGTTATTATAATTCCAAGAAGAGATAAAAAATACCCATATTTTGAGCATTGGGGAGCTCACTTCGCTTTACAAGGGTATCCTACTCTGTGCATTGAAGTTTACGATAAGAAACTATCGTTAAACAAATTCGTAAATAAATATAGTTCAATCTTACGATCAATAAAACAAGAGTTCGTAAACGATAAGCGAGTAGATGCAAGCAAATTCGTGTATTTCGGCGTCGAAGATAGCGCTAAAGTAGCCTTACTCGAAGGTTTAAAGGATGAATCTGTGAAAGTAGTTTGCGGAATTTCAATGCCAAAAATTCATTCAAGTGAAATTAAAAAAGATTTGGGAGATACTGATGTGTACTTAATGCATTGTAAAGACGATGAAATAGTTCCATATGTGGATTTCGAACACAACAAGAAGGTTTTAAATGTAGGAGAGCATGATTTTCTCTCGCTTGATCTTGGTGGGCACCATATCATTTGTCAAGAACCCATAGCTTCTGCTTTTTTCAGTATTTTAATTAAGAAGAAATTACAGCCCAAATATCGACAAATTGTAAGGAAGGAGATTTCTTAATGTCAGCTGGGGAAATTGAAGTACATAAAATAGAATGGAGCGATTTTCTAGTTAAATTTCTTTCGATATTGATTTTAGTCATCTCTGTTCCTCACATATTATTCTGGATTCCCGTTTGGTTACAATTGCCTCCATTGAATTTGAATTTAGGATGGCAATTGAACGGTAATCCACAATTACCAAGCCTTATGTTAAATATTTTCTATTTTTTACTCTCTATTGGCTTCATTGGAGCGAAATGGATTCAAATAGACTTATTATTAAATAGATTTCCAATAGAAACTATTTCTGATCAAATTTCTTTCGAATATATAAAGGTTCCTATAGGTGGAGGTCATTTCCTTCCTGGAGACATAATAAAGGGACCTTTAACACTTAAAGAAAATGCACCAGTCGCTATTGTGTGTCATGGATTAGGAGGGGAAAGGACAAATTTTTACAATTTTGGGATACCACTATCTTTTATGGGCTTTGCATGCGTAATGTGTGACTCGAGAGGGCATGGAGAAAACCAAGGTGTGTTCGGAAATAAATGGGATTTTCTATGGATTGTTAAGGATTTCAGTAGAATAGTTGATTTTGTTGAAAAACGCTCGGAAAAAGTTGGTGATTTAGACGCTGACGACATGATGTGCCTGGGTTTCAGTATGGGAGGTATAATTGCGTTAAATGAAGCGTACTTAGATGAAAGAGTAAAGTTTCTCATTGCCGTATGTACTTTAGGAGATGCTGAATTTCAGACTTACAGAAAAATGGAGACGCTCTCTGAAAAGATTATAAGAGCGGGATTTGAGATTATGGGAATCAATTACAGACCAACTCCGCTACAAGCGAGGTTCTTATCTCCATTTTTAAATTCCTTTAATAGGAAAAAAGGATTTTTCGGGCATCCAGTCTATTGGGAAGTCGACAACGATTATCGGGTTATGCTCGCTCACTGCAAAGACGATGAAGTTCTTCATTACGGAAATTTTGAAAAAAATAAGAAGGTTTTAGATATGCCCCCCGAGAATTATATCGATTTCGAAAAAGGGAATCACGCGTTTGCAGGAATGGAAACTGCGTTAATAGGTAAATTTCTTCTATGGTTCTGGCAAAGAGGTTATTAAGGCTGAAATTATGCAAATAAGACAGAAATTACGAGAAGTTAATTGGAGTAATTTTCTAATTAAATTGATTTTAACATTTGTCTTATTTTCTACAGTTCCGCATGTTCTTTTTTACATACCTTACTGGCTTCAATTGCCCCCTTTGAGCTTAAATTTGGGGTGGGAGTTCAATGGTGATATATATCTCCCCAGTTATTACTTGAGTATTTTTTACGCGATGGCGGGAGGATGCTTTATCGCGTTTACTATCGTCCGATTTGATTACAAATTCAATAGGCAAATACGGGAGGTTAAGACAGAACAAGTTTCTCTCGAAAAAATAAAAATCCCAATCGGAGGAGGCAATAGTTTGGTCGGAGACCTTTTAAAAAGCCCAATTACCCCAAAAAATAATGCATCAGTACTCATTATGTGCCATGGCTTGGGAAGCAAGAAGGAAATGTTACATTATCTAGGATTTCCGATGGCCTTTATGGGATTTGCTGTCTTGCTATACGATTCAAGAGGGCACGGCGAAACGAAATTTGGGAAAAAATTCGATTCTTTATACATTATTAGAGATTTGAGTAATGTTATTGATTATATCCAAGAGAGAGCGGAAGAATTGGGAGACTTAAGTAGTGATAATATTTTTGTGTTTGGTATTAGTATGGGCGGAGGCGTCGTTTTGAACGAAGGATATTTGGATCAGCGTGTGAAATTCGTGATTGCGTGCTGTTCTTGGGCAGACTACCAAATGACCGCTACTAGAAAGCTTAAGAATCTTTCAGAGCGCATCGTAAAAGCGGGATACGAACTACAAGGAATAAATTTAACGCCTTCTAACTTACAAAATAGACTGGTCTCTCCGATATTGAACTCGTTCAACAAAAAGAAAGGATTTTTCGAACAGCCAGTAGATTGGAGGGTTGATAACGATTATCGCGTTATGTTAGCACATTGTAAGGACGACGAATTTATTAATTACGAGAATTTTAAAATTAATAGGGATTTCCTGAAAATGAAATCCGAGAATTACATCGTATTCGACAAGGGAAATCATACATTTTCAGGCGTAGAGACCTCTTTAATGGGAAAATTGCTCTTGTGGTTGTGGCAAAGAGGCTACTAATTCTTATCAATTTTTTTTTAATAGAAACTCATTTTAAGTATAATCGCAAATTTGATTCATAACTAAATAAATTTAAAATTTTAAACATCTACAAAAAAGGGCGTATATTATGAGTGAAGAAAATATACAAGTTTATGGAACTCGTTGGACCGTACTCTTACTATTTATGTTCCCGAATCTTGTTTTACAAATTCTCTGGATTAGTTTCGCGACAGTAACCACAGATGCGATGGCGTTTTATAATGTTACTGATGAACTAATGATCTATTTATTATCAATGTCTTTTATGGTTGTATATATCCCAGTTGCATTTATCGCGTCGTGGTTGATTGATAAGTACGATTTCAAAGTGGGAGCTGGAATCGGGGCAGTACTTACAGCAATTTTTGGATTTCTAAGGATATTTACTGTGGGCAGTTTTGAATTAGTTCTGATTTTTCAAATTTTTCTAGCTATAGGACAACCTTTTCTATTAAATAGCGTTACTAAATTATCTGCAAATTGGTTTCCCGAGTCAGAACGCACTACAGCGACGGGAATTGCGCTCATTTCCTCGTTTCTAGGAAACGCAATCGGACTGTTTTTAACACCGTTTCTCGCATTGATAAGTTTTCAATCGATAAATATTGTTTATGGAATACTCGCTCTCGCTTCTGGAATCCTATTTATAGTGTTTGCAAAAAACAAACCACCCACCCCTCCTTCAAGCGAAATAAGGACCGAAAAAGTATTTATGGTAGAAGGCCTTCGACAATTATTCAAAAACAAGGATTTTCTCATATTATTTGCAGTCTTTTTAGTTGGATTAGGTGTTTTTAACACAGTTCTAACTTTTATTGAGGGAATAGTAATTCCACGAGGTTATGATTCAACTTTTGCTGGAATTCTTGGCGGTTTAATGTTAATCGGTGGAATAGTTGGTAGTTTTGTAATCTCTGTACTCTCTGATAAATATCAAAAGCGAAAGATATTGTGCATTATTTCACTTTTAATTGCTTCTGTCTCGTTATTCGTCATTTCGTTGGCTTCAATAGACGCCGTACTGCTGCTATTTGGTTTTATATTTGGATTTGGTCTAATCTCTGCTGCTCCAGTCGCTTTAGAGTACGCTGTAGATGCCACGAGTCCCGTACCAGAAGCAAGTTCGAACGGCATGCTAATGATGATTGGACAAGTAGGAGGAATTATTTTTATACTTGGTCTTGAAGATTTGCAAATGCCTGTAACTCTAGATTACTTTCCAGCGCTAATCCTTCTGACTATTTTACTCGCAATTTGCTTTGTACTTGCATTCTTCTTGAAAGAAACTGAAAAATAATAACGAAAATATATTTTATTTTAAACTTTTATTTTCATTTTTTTAAAAAATCGGGAAGGACTTTATCTAAACCAAGGGTTTTTATAATGGTGTCCTTGAGATCCATCTGAAACTTCATTTCGGACATAGTTTTCAGAGCTTCCCTAAGCGCTTCTGAAAAGTTTTCGCTCATCCCTTGAATAGTGTCAGATGTGATTTTCAAAGAATCCCTTATTGTGGTATGAGTCTTGTTGAGCTCCGATGTCATTTTCTCCATGCTTTCTGTCATTTTCTCGGCAAGGACAATAATCTTTTCGCTCATCTTAGATATCTCTGTACTGACTGATATCATTTGAGTGTTCATTGATTCAAGTTCTTTTTTTAACTCTTTTATTCCCAACATGTTCGCTATTAAATATTAAGGATACAAATTTATTAAATTAAATCTCATTTCTAAGAATAATAATTAAAATAAAGATTTTTGGTTGAAAACTTATGGAATTAACTGATTTTAAACTTTTAACAAAAACTAAGACTTTTAAAATCATATCAGTAATGGCTATTTTGTATTGGAGCGGTTTCATCTTATTTATGCTTTGGATATATCCCGACACAAGCAAGACCCCAGGTGGCGTAGAAAATGTTTTTAGGGATATCGTATGGATTTTTTATTGGCGCTGGAACTTAGATTTATTAATTATTGGTGGTTTTGCTTTAGTCGTAGGTCTCGAATCGTTAATACTCCGAAAATTGATGGCTCGATTCTCCAAAGATGGTCTATTTATTTACCTTTCACCCGCATTTACTATGGGTATGTCTTTTATTTATATGGTGGCAATCGATATCGGCGTAACTTATTTCGCAGATACTGGATTTGCTGGAACTTG
>JAHQWX010000135.1 GCA_029856375.1 Promethearchaeia archaeon
CCACATGATCCCCGTTGATAATGAAAAATTCATAGGATATTACGGTTTTCCCCGTAGAGAGGCTCTTGCCAGGGTCAGGGAGTTGTATGGTGAAGATCTTCCTCTCATCGATCTTGATATCGATCACGGGGCTCCCGATTCCGGGTTGCTGCCGGCCACCACCTGCAGGATAATCCTGAATATAATTGATAATGCAGTCTATTTCTCGGGCAGGATGGTGGCGGTGGTTGCCGCGATCGGTGAGGACAAGTGCGACCGCGGCAGGCATACGGCCTTTCTCCTTCGCGGCATGGGATTCAATGTAATAGAATCTCGTTTCCCCACCGAGGAATACGAGGACAGGCCGCTTGTTTGGTCAACGGGTTTGGCGCCACTGGAGACGAAAATCAATAGTATAATGAATACGATCATAGAGCCTTCAAATTGTCTAGAAATACCTGATGCCTGTAAGGCGACGCACGGATTCTGGGGGGTTCCGCCTCATGATTTCAGGATTCTGCAGCTTTTTCCGCCATTGCGTCATCAATTTTAATTACAGGTATCTTTACATGTTTTCGGGCTTCATCAATAGATGGTCCTAGGGAGGAGCAAAGAGAAAGAATAGCATCGGCACCAGTTTTTTCAGCGGCTACTATATAATCAACCATACGAGAGGTTACCTCTGGCGTAATTTTACCAACCTCCATCACATCTGGCAATAGAGAGTCGTCAACGATATTAATTAAACGAACATCTGGCATGATTTCTTTAAAAAGATCTTGCATCATTGTCTCGACATTGATAAAAACCATACTAGTATGAATAAGTGCAAGAGTTTTCATTATATTCAATTAATTTTTTAATTGCTTTATTTATTTTTTTAGAATCTGATTACTTAAATAATTTACAGAAATAGGAGTATAACTTATAACTTTAAAAAACTTTTTCAGAAAATTTAACGAAAATAAGAGTCGTCGCCTTTCCCTTCTTCAGTAAAGTCCTTAAGAACGCGCGACTTTATCTTAGATATCATCTTTTCAAGATCCACAACTTTTTTATCTAAATCCTCTAAACTAACCTCTGTTAACGATAGATAATCCTTTAATACTTGCACCAATGCTCTAGACGCCTTTGGATCTGTCTGTAGCATCGGAACCGGTATAGTTTCCGCTAGTAAACAAACCCCTGGAGCGTAACCTTTAACGCCTGCGTAAAGCGGTAGAATTCCATTAGCTCCTGCAATAATTCCTCCTTCCATCAGCTTCGTGTTTTCTAATTTTAAGAAACCGTCAACTATTTCAGAATTCGTTCCTGATATATGAATTTTGACGATTTCTGGCATCGCTTCTGGAACTAACGCTCCAGTGCTTATATACATTTGCATGCTATCGTTTGTGAGATCTTTCATCAACTCGCACAAATTTTCGCTAAATTCGTAAATACCTTGGGAAGTTTGGGGTTGAAAATCTGCAGTAAATAAGAAAATATCGTTATCATCGCCCGGTTTATAATGAATTTCTGCTGTGGGCATTTTCATGCTTCCCTTATCAATAATTGCTTTAGGAGGAAAATCGTCAAACTCAATCTTTCTAAATAATTCTGCTTTTAACGAGTTTGTTATTGCTTCGATTGCAACTTTCCCAACTAAAGCAATACCCGGCCATCCAATTAGCATGATTGGATTATTAATATCGCTTTTCGGAACTTCAAGTAATTCTTCGACATCGAAAATCATCTAATTTCCTCCTTGTAAAAAATGATAGGACTTTTCTAATAGAAACATAAACTCTTAAATTTAAATAAATATGCTTTTTACTTATTTACCAATTGTTGTTGTTTTAAGAGAATGCAAAGTGATAAGGGATGAAAAAACAGAATTAATATTTAATTTTGCTGATAGCATCTAAATCTTCGATGGGAAACGACTCAATCAAACCCATTTTCTTCAAATTGAACATCGCTATGTAAAATTCTAGTTCGGATGGAAATTTTATCAATTCTGGCGTTTCAACCTTCTTTTTCTTTTTCTTATCGTTCACATCCATTTCCATTTCTCTCGCTTTATCTTTTACGAGTTCCTTCGTTAAATAGATCAAATTATCGAGATAAAAATAGCCAACCCTACGACTAAATTCACTGGCTGCTTCGAAAATGTATTGCTCAATAGGTTCATCTGGATCAAATCCGCGATATTTTGCGACATGGGGTAAATTCAATTCGACGTTTAAATTCTGCTTAATCATCGTTTCAGTTTCTTTAAAAACAGAAACATCTCCCTCGAATGTTTTAAGAATCTTTCTAAATTTATCTTCGAAATCAAATAAGAAATCTTCCATTAATCTCTTTAAATTATTTTGCAACACCTGGTTAATTGAATTAGGTTTTAAAAGTAAAACCAATCTCGTATGATTCCCTTCATAGTAGACAACGATCGTACCCGTAGTATGATTCGTTATTTTGAAATCTCCGTAAAAAATCTCTAAGCTTGGCATTTGTGATTTGATATCTTCGAAAACATCTTCGATTATGTGATTCATGGGGCTATCGTATCGATATAGAAGTTGAGATGTCTCGCGGTAAAAAATAGATAAAAGATAGAGGGCTTTAGATAAATATAATTTGCTAATTTTAACTAGGTCTTCGTCTTTAAAATCCTCTAATCTCATATCATCGATTCACTCCGTTAACTTATGCCCTTGGAATTTTACCGCCACAACTGGGGCAAAATCTAAAGCTTTTTGATTTATCCATTGCGAATCCACAAAACGGGCAGTATTCGGGCTCTCTTGAGATCGCTACGGGAGGTTTAATATTTGGTAGAGTCTCCTCTTGCGTGGGTGCTTCATACGGAGTTGAAACTCCATATCCTTGCAGCGCTGCATCTTCCTCCCGATAAAATCGCGAAGGATCGTATCTTCTGATCAGCTGTTTTTTACTAAATACCAAAAAGGTTATTAATAAGCAACTCAAAAGCGGAGATAATAGCATATTTACGAGATTATAGAGCAATGTATACACTATGATCATAAAGTAATTCCTTGTTTCGGGAGCAAACGCAGCGTTATAAGTAGCAGTAGGAATAACAAAGTCTAAAATTAAATTGTATATGAACGAAATTATTCCCGTTAAGATTCCGTTGATCAATAAAATCCCCATAATTCTCCAGAAATTCCCCTTTGAATATTTAAAGCTTGCTTTAAAACATTTGAGGCCTTTTTCTGATTCAATAGTATGCATACTTGGCGAAAATACCCAATATATATACATAAATAACCAAGGAATTAATAGAACTAAACCAAGCGCAAGTAATATTGCAAAAAGGGCAGGTATTAATATCAATTCAACTTTAAAGGATTTACTTAATTCTCCTCCAAAATCAACGTCTTCTTGCAGATATCTCTTGTATAAATATCCGCTCACGATTCCTAAAGCTAAAAACGACGGAAAATAATTAAAAAATGAATTCGGAATAGAATTTAAAAGTGAAAGTCCTAAATAACTCATGATCATATTCATCAGCTCAAACATTTCTTGCTCGGTCATGTTATAATAATCGGCCTCATTGATAATTTCTAAAATTTGGTTCGACATTACTTCCACTTGCCAATTGAACGCTGTCATTACAAGACTTGAAATAATTAAAAAAATTACAGAACAAATTATGTATATTGGTACGATCTTAACATAGGTTTTTCCAAATAAAGAAAATCCATCAGCAATGGAATCAGAGTAACTTTTGTTGTAATAATCTTGAGGGATATCGAGTCCCATTTGAGAATTCGCCATAATTAATTAAAACCTTTTCTAATTATTTATATTTTAATTATTATTTAATCAATTGAATTAAAATTTTTTCTTATTTTGATTGTATCATGAAAGATGATAATAAACTCTCTCGCAAAAGCACGATCTTATTCTTCTTTCTCAATTTTCTCTCTTTAAAATGGCTGACCGTCGTAGGTTTTTTATCGTTTGTATTTTTGTTAGGGCTCACTTCTTCGATTTTAAATTTTTGGCTCTGGGGTGTTTTCGATTTTATGATCCTTCTAAGAGATTTTTTAATATTTCTTACAATTGCTGGATTAGGGATAATTGCACCCCTTCTTTTCAGGAAAAGGGCACCCATATTTACGATTATCATTTCAATTCAAATGAACTTCGTTTTCGTTTTCTTTTTTGGAGCGTCATATTTATTTGGTGAATTATTAGCTGTATTTACCAGGAATTTCACTTTTATTGAAGTATTTTTCATAATGGGAGCCGTTTTGGCGTATATTCTCGCGTTTATTATTTATTTTTCCTTCACAACAGTTGGACGTCCTTGGTATTTGTTTCTGGCTTTAACACAACCTACGGCTGGAATTATACTGTATGGGATCTTTACATCGCAATTAAATATATCGTTTTTCATTAATGCAGCGGTTTTTTTTTGCTCTAGCGCTTTTATATTTGCTATCCCTTACGCTACAGGTATGTGGTCTGTATCTACCGTTTATCGTACCAAAACTGGTATTGGAGGGTATAACTTCATTCGTGCGTTCGTATTATCTATTTTAACTGAAAAAAACGACGATATGATTGAAGAGTTCTTTGACCAAGTTGGAATATTTGATAACATTGAAATAAAATACTTAGCTATTCGGAGTATAAGCAAGAAACAAATCAAGGGCTTATTTCTCCTACCAGATGTTCATTTCGGACCTTTCAAAACGAGTGGTTCATCGGATCTTCCCGAACTGATATACGATGTTTTACCCGATATAAAAGGTACAACGGTGTATCACACAACTAATACCCACGCAAAAAACACTACCAAGCAGTTTTATAACGAAAAACTGATTGACCAAATAGTAAAGGATACCAAAGAATTGGAAAATCAAAAAGAAGATTGGAATGGAAACTTTAATGGCTTTTCTAGGGAAATCGAATATTCTGCAAAAGTATTAGGCGCTTATTTTGACAAAGTTCCGATCCTCTTCGTCTCGAGGCATCCATACGAATCAGACGATATTGAACCAGAAGTGGGCGAATCAATAATAAAAGCCGCAAGAAAGTCTGGATACAAGAATGCATTTGTCGTTGACTCGCATAACGCGATCATCGGGGATGAGATACTTATATCTAAGGAAAGCAAAGCGGGTAAAGATATAATTGAAGTGTGTAAAAAGTTCGTTAAAAATCACGTTGAGGGGCGTCATAGCGAGGAAAACGAGAAAATTTTGTACGGTGTTGCAAGAGATCCTCTAAAAGAATTCTCTGCAAAAGATGGAATAGGAAAGGGAGGACTTGTGGTTCATCTATTTTACGATGTGCAATTAAAAGAGAAGATCGCTCTAATTCATTTCGATGGGAATAACGCGTTGCTCGAAGTACGACCAATGATATTCAACTTTCTTCAGAACAAAGGTATAGACAAAGGAGAAATCACGACATCCGATTCTCATTCTGTTGCTCGTATATTCACTGCTCGGGGCTATAAAGCCATAGGAGAAAGAATAAAAGTTAATTACATTTTACAGAAATTGAACGCGTTAATAAATGAAGCCGAAAAAGATTTAGAACCGGTTCAATTCAAATTTAAATCGTCTACAGTCGAAGCCGTAAAAATTTGGGGGGATATGTCTTATTTCAGCGTAGTGATGGAAACGCTCCAGCGATGCATAAATGTATCAAAGTTACTCGTCACTATCGGATTGCTCGTACCAACCTTCTTTTCGCTCCTTCTTTTGTTTTTCTATTATAACATAGATGTTTCTGAGTTGATTCCCTAAAATGCCGAGACAAGTTATTCTAACCTTTAAGGCCTTCGAAGAAATCATAAATTATTGCTCCCAAT
>JAHQWX010000136.1 GCA_029856375.1 Promethearchaeia archaeon
AAATCGTAAACAAACCAGATAATGTTTTAACGGGAAAGGGGCTTGAATTCGGAGGCTCATTAATCAGACCAGAGGCCACGGGTTATGGAGCGACTTATTTCGCGCAAGAAATGTTAAAAGTCAAGGGAACAGATCTTAATGGGAAGGTATGTACAGTTTCTGGATCAGGAAATGTAGCTCAATATACAGTAGAAAAAGTCAACCAATTAGGAGGGAAAGTTGTAACGTTATCTGATTCAAACGGTTCGATTTACGATCCTGATGGCGTCTCTTTCGGCAAGAAATTCGATTTCTTTTTAGATTTGAAACAAATTAGGCGTGGAAGAATTAAAGAATATGCGGAAGAATTCAACGTTGAATATAGGCCCGATAAACGCCCATGGGATATTAAATGTGATTTAGCGTTTCCAAGCGCCCATGAAAATGAAATTGATGCAAAAGACGCTCAGAATTTAGTTGATAACGGCGTTATTGCGGTAGTTGAGGGTGCAAATATGCCCGCTTCGCTTGAAGCAACTAACCTATTTTTAGAGGCTGGAGTTGCATTTGCTCCTGGGAAGGCTGCCAACGCTGGAGGCGTCGCTACATCTGGTCTGGAAATGATTCAAAATTCCATGAGAACGTCTTGGACTCGTGAGAAAGTTGATAAGAAATTGCATATAATTATGAGGAAAATCCATAATAACGCGTATCAAGCATCTAAAGACTATGGACAACCCGGAAATTATGTTATTGGTGCCAATATCGCAGGATTTGTGAAAGTCGCTGATGCAATGATTGCTCAAGGATTCTGGTAAATAGAACAAAGAATTTCTAAAAATAATATTTTGTTTTTATCTTTATTTAGGGACTTTTCAAGATTTTAACTCTCATGTGATTAATATTTAACAATCTAAAACGAAGCTTTTTTTTATTCTACATTATTTTAAATTTAAAGAATATTGAAAAAAAAGTAAAAGAATGCCATATAAAATTTTGGAGAAGAGAGAGTTAGGGGATAGCGATATCTTATTCGAGATGGTTTTAGAAACTCCTCTAATTGCTAAAAAAGCTCGTGCTGGTCATTTCGTTTTAATTAGGATCAACGAGACTGGCGAGCGAATTCCATTGACGGTTGCTGATTACGATCGAGAAAAAGGAACTATTACAATAGTTTTTCAAGTCGTGGGAAAAACTACTAAACTTTTATCGCATCAAAATATTGGTAACGAGATTCTTGATGTTATTGGTCCCTTAGGAAACGCAATTCATGTTGAAAAAATTGAGGATCCCATCGTTATCGTTGGTGGGGGCGTTGGAATTGCCCCTTGTTATCCACAAGCAAAAGAGTTAAAGGAAGCGGGTAATAAAATAATTACCATAATGGGTGCGCGAAACACTGGTTTGTTATTTTGGCGAGAAAAAATGCGCGCTGTGAGCGACGAGTTAATTATATGTACCGACGACGGTACGGAAGGTATAAAAGGAGTAGTAACGGAGCCTCTCAAGGACATTATTAAAAGAGAGAAAGTAGCCTATGTTATTGCTATAGGCCCTCTAATTATGATGAAATTCGTGGCACTTACAACAAATGGATCTGGCGACTTACCAAAGGTAAAAACTTACATCTCGCTCAACACAATCATGATCGATGGTACTGGAATGTGCGGTGGATGCAGATATCCAACATTAGATGGGCAGATTTTTCACGCGTGCGTTGATGGACCAGATGTAGACGGGCACACGGTTGATTTCGACCAATTGTTAAAAAGAGCCACGAGGTTTTTAGAAGAAGAGAAGATTTGCCTGGACGCATACGACCACGCTTGCCAAGCGTTAGAAAAATATAAGGAGGAGAATATGTAATCATGGTAAGATCCTCACCCTTACTTGAAAGATTGGCGGAGAACAAGGAAAAAATCCTCACGATTAAGAAGTATAGCGAAGAGGAATACAATAAACTAATCGAGGATTTGACGCAAGCGGAAGAAGAACGAATAAAAGTTCTTGAAAAAATCAAAGAAACTAACTCGGTCGATCTCCAAAATTTAGCCAGCGAATTGGGAATTCCAGAAGAGAGAGTAAATTACGATGTTCAATATCTAAAGGAATTAGGATTACTTGAGCCGTTTGGATTGGTCTCGAAATTTTATAAAAGCATCGAAAATAAAAACGAAATAGAGGGTTTATTTCCAAATATCGCTGTGATTAGGGATAAAAAAATTTGTAGCGGGTGCGGTTTATGCGCTTCGGTCTGTCCAACAAACTCGATCCATTTCGAAAACGATGCCTTAAAAATCTACGATGAAGTGTGCATAAAGTGTGGATTATGCTACTCGGGCTGTCCTCGGTCGTTCTTCCCGAAAGAATTGAAAAAGATAGCAGATAACGCAAGCGCTGACGCAAAATATCTCAAGCAGTTTAATTTTTACGGGGAAGTGTTTACAGCTCATACGAAAGACGACGCGATAAAAGAAGTAGGGCAAGACGGAGGAATCGTCACATCGCTATTTAAAACCTCATTTGAAAAAGATATGGTTGATGCAGTTTTAGCCGTCGGCGTGGGAATGAACGCGCACGAGCCATTACCACTTTTTGTTGAAAACGAAGTGGATTTATTAAAAACTGCTGGAACGAGGTACGCCAACGCTCATGCATTAAGAATCTTACACAATGGGAGGAAATACAAGCGGTTGGCGATAATTGGAACTGCTTGCGCTTTGGAGGCGCTCCAAAAAATCTCAGTTTACCCTCTCAATAAACCTTTTTACGATAATATTACTTTAAAGATTGGATTATTTTGCATGGAATCGTTCGATTACGAAAATATCCTCAATATAATACATAAGGAGTTTCCCACGAGAGGAGTGATAGATCCATATTCCATTAAGAAGATGGACATAAACAAGGGTCGTTTCTATTTATATCGAGATAATAACACTTCGCTTGAATTACCACTAAGTAAGATAAAAAAATATGGAAGGTTTGGCTGCTTTTTGTGCAGCGATTTAACTGCTGGACTTTGCGATATTTCTGTTGGTTCAATTGGTTCTGAACCGGAGTGGTCGACCGTTATCACAAGAAGCAATAAAGGAACTGATTTACTCCAGAAATCTATTGATCTCAATTTGGTAGAAAAGCAACCGATTGAGGAGGACAGCAAAAGTTTTACATCATTGAGCAGAATTGCCACATCAAAGCTCAAATTACACGAGGAAATTCCGAGGCAAGTTATGAAAGAGCAAGATCCAAAAGAGAGAATTCAAAATTTCAACGAAGTACCTTTCGGTTTTACCTTAGAACAAGCTAAGCTTGAGGCTCAGAGATGCATGCAATGCGGAAATCCTCTCTGCGTAACTGGTTGCCCCGTAAAAATCGATATCCCTAAGTTTATTAGGCTCATAAAGCAAGAAAAACTATCCGAAGCAATTAATCACATAAAATACTTTAATTTACTTCCCGCTATTTGCGGTCGAGTGTGCCCTCAAGAAACCCAGTGCGAGGAGACATGTTTATTAGGTGCGGTTGACGATCCAATTGCTATTGGAACGCTTGAACGATTTATTGCGGATTGGGAACGCGAAGGTCAAACAATATCCTGTCCCGAATGTCGAGATGCAAATGGAATAAAAGTAGGGATTATAGGGTCAGGTCCCGCGGGTTTAACCTGCGCAGGAGAGCTTTTAATGCGCGGGTACGATATTACCGTTTTTGAGGCGTTCCACGCGGGAGGAGGCGTTCTCGTTTACGGGATTCCGGAGTTTCGGCTCCCAAAGGCTATCGTAAAACAAGAAATTGAAACGCTCAAAATGATTGGTGGCACAATAAAGTACAACATGATAATCGGAAAAATATTAACCTTAGACGATTTGAGAGAAATGGGATTCAAGGCATTCTTCGTGGGGGTTGGAGCTGGATTGCCAATGTTTTTGAGAGTACCAGGTTTGGCCTTGAACGGCGTTTTAACTGCAAACGAGTTCCTCACAAGAGCTAACTTAATGAAAGCGTATAGGTTTCCAGAATACGATACGCCTATTAAAATTGGCAACGAGGTGTGCGTGATTGGTGGGGGAAATGTTGCAATGGACTCTGCCAGAGTTGCGTTGAGACTGGGTGCGGAAAAGGTATATATTGTGTATAGGAGATCTAAAAAAGAGATGCCCGCGAGAAGGGCAGAATATCATCACGGGAAAGAAGAAGGTATAATTTTTCGATTTTTAACTAATCCAGTTGAATTTATTGGGGACGAGAACGGGCATGTCAAGCAAATGAAGGTTATTAAAATGGAACTTGGTGAACCAGACGACTCGGGCAGACGCAGACCAATTCCAATCGAAGGTTCCGAATATATTATTGATGTGGACACGGTTATTATTGCAATCGGGACGAGAGCGAATCCTATCCTTACGAACTCGGCTCCCGAAATAAAGTTAAATAAATGGGGGTATATTGAAGCAGACGAGACGGGGAGAACGAGCGTAGAAGATGTGTGGGCGGGTGGAGATATCGTTACGGGTGCAGCCACTGTGATATCGGCAATGGGAGCTGGGAAGGAAGCAGCGGAGGAAATTGACGAATACCTAACACAAAAATATTTAGGTAAAGAAGAAAATTAATTACCCTATTTTTTGACCATTTTATCTTTATCCTTTTTATGAGTGTAAATTGTCACTATTAAACTAACTGCAAAAACAGCAAACACGATAAAACCAATAACCAAATCGATTACAAAAGAAATGGCTAATAACCCCCAAAACGCAATGTAATAGAAAATGACATAAGGCACAACAATTTTTAGATTGGTCCGAAATTCGAGTTTCAATATATAATCTAAAACCATTTCAATTATTAAGAAACTGATTATGATAATTATATAAATGATTATCCATAAATCTGTACCGATTAAAATGTAATCGATCAAAACGATACTCAGTGGCACGATGCAAGATATTACGATATAACCAAACAAATGTTCGGTACGCTCTAAACCTTTTATCCTTGCAAGAAATATTAATATAATGAGTACATTCAGCAGAATTGCTGTAAAAATAAAAATACAATCGAATAATGTTATCGCCATATCTCTCTATCAGTAAAAATAAAAATTAAAAATTATCTTTTACAATATTCTAGGAAATTCTCATAGAGCATAATTCCTTTTTTTCCCGATTTTTCTGGGTGAAATTGCGTCGCAATAACCGAATCTTTTTGCACTATCGAAGCAAATTCGATTTCTCCATATGTAGTCATCCCTAAAATACTTGATTGGTCTCTTGGCTTGCCGTAAAAACTGTGAACGAAGTAAAAAAAAGAATTATTTGGCACATTTTGAACGAAGATATGATTGATATCCTTTATATCAACGCTGTTCCAACCTATTTGGGGTATCTTATCGACTTTTTGTGGATCAAACCTTATTATAGATCCTGGAATTATGTCGAGTCCCTTGTGGGTACCATGTTCGAAACCTTCAGAATATAACAATTGTAAACCGAGACATATTCCTAAAAGGGGTATTTTATCTTTAACTAATTGATTAATCACCGGAACGAGGCTTTTTTCGTTAAGATGCCTCATAGCGTCTCCAAACGCGCCCACTCCGGGGAGAATAACTCCGTCGGCATCAAAAATTGTGGTTGGATCCGAGGTGATGGTACTATCCACATTTAAATGGTGTAGGAGCTTATTGATACTCTTAAGATTTCCCATCTCGTAATCAATTATCGCGATTTTCAAAGCCATCAATTAAAACCTCATAGGGATACCTTCTTTTTGACACTCTAATTTAACTTCTTCGATAGTATATTCGCCATAG
>JAHQWX010000137.1 GCA_029856375.1 Promethearchaeia archaeon
TTAAGGTTTGAAAAGGGCGGAGTTCCAAAAATTATCAGTGGTGAAATATCCAAAAAAGATATTGATGTTAAAGTTGAGGGGACCGCGAAAAGTATTATGAAGGTTGCTCAAGGTGAATTAAGCCCCACATGGGCTTGGATGACGGGAAGATTAGTGTTATGGGGTAGATCCAACGATATATCTCACTTTTTAAAACTAATGGTAATACCAACTCTTGAAAGGGAAAAGGACGAATTGGATAAAAGAAGTACATGGTTAGGGGCATTATTATTAGCTTTTTCGATAATTTTTGTTACCTATTTGCCTATTTGGCCAAATCTAAGCGATCTTGGAACCACTATTCCCTTGATCAATTTTGAAAATTGGGGGAATGTCATAAAAGATTTGTTTATTTATCCAATACCTTTTATAGGCCCCTCTTTGGACGCATTTTTGCATCCGTGGATGATTACGAACTTTTTATTGTTCCCTATAATATACATAATTCTTTCCAGTTTCCTCAATTATGTAACAATAAGAAGATATCGCATAAGTCAGGCAAAGGAAAAATTACGCATTAAACGGAGACGTGCAATGGATCGAGCAGAATCGGCGTCTAAAAAGGGAGAATTAAGAGCTGCTATAAGATTGTACGAAGAGTCTGTGATTTTAGCATTGCGCGCGGGAGAAGATGAGATAGCGAAAGAATTGTCTGCAAAAATTTCAGAAATAATCAAATTGTTGCCAAAGGGAGGAAAAAAGAAAAAAGAGAAGGGCGTGCAAAGGAAAAGAGGGGAAAGTCGAGAGGAATTCGAAGAAAAACGACAGCGAGTAGCTGAAGAAGTGATTAAAAATCAAAAGAGAATAGATTCGTTTATCCAAAAGGCAGAAGAATCTCTTGAAGGTCAAGATTTTGAGTCGTCAGCAAAATTCTACGCAAAAGCAGCCGAGATTGCTAAGGAGATTGGTGATAAAGAGAGAGTAGTACAGTTTTCAGCTCAAGCAGAAGAGTTAAAGAAGATTGCGGAAGACCTTAGAAAATAAATATTTTTATTTCTCATTTTATTTATTAGATTTCCTATTTGAAAATTAATTTAGTCAATTCTCTCAATGAGGATTATACCTGTAATAGATATTTTGGACTCAGTTGTCGTCCATGCGGTAGCTGGCGAAAGGAATCGATATTTACCTCTAACTTCGGTTTTGTATAAAGGTGAATTAACGCCGAATAAGCTTGTAGAAGTATATATCGAACAATTAGGAGTAAATGAGATTTATATTGCAGATTTAGATTCGATTATTAATAAAAAACCTAATATTGAAACTATAAAAAAAATTATAGACGATAATAATATTCACATAATTTTAGATCCTGGGATAAGATCGCAAACAGATCTGTATACTTATTCTGAGATTGGATTAAAAAAATTGATATTAGGAACAGAGACAATTAATAATTTGGAAATCGTTGAAAAATCTCTTGAAATCTATCAACAAGACGAAATTATTGTAAGCGTTGACATGAAAAGTAGCAAGATCTTAACGGATTGTCAAGATCTCAAGGATTTGACACCTTTACAAACTGTTCAAACGCTTCAAAAAATAGGCGTGTCAGAAGTTATTCTTCTAGATTTAGCAAGGGTTGGTAAAAAGATAGGAAATATTCCCGAAAGTTTCATCAAAATTCAAGAAAATACTGAAATTTCTATTTTGATTGGCGGAGGAATTAAGACTATTAATGATATATTCGAAATTGAAAAGCAAAATTTTTCAGGAGTGTTATTGGCAACGGCTCTTCATCAAGGATTAATAAACGCTCACGAGGTTAGAGAATATCTGAAAGGTTCTAAAAATTAGGAAAAAATTAAGAAGATTCGTATATTTGGTTATCTTCTGAAACATTTAAAGCAGTCTTGCATACGGGACAATTGTATTTCATTTTAACCCAATCAAGTAAATGATTTTTATGAGCTTTTGCATTACAGGCGGGGCAAGTAGCAATTTCATCGAAAATTTCAATGCCTTTTTCGCAAATGGCGCAATTTACTCGAGATTCAGTTGATACCTTTATTAAATCTTTTTTTGGATCTAAAATTACCTTAGTTGTGTTTTCTGGAGAGGGCGTTACGCTTTCCGTTTTACTACCAGTATCAACGCAAAATACAGTTCCATCTCTGGCGTCCTTACGATTTCCCAACCATACGAGTTTTCCTTTAAAGAAAATGTTTCCACCACGTTCCAATGCAAAATTAATATTTCTATTTTCCATTACATATGTTTGAATAACTTTCGTAAATGCTACCCCTTCAAGGTGTTCAGTGACTCGTTTTATCACTTCTAGCGGCTCTTTAAACACTTCCTTTGTGATTTCAACAATTGCTTTAGGTTTTTCGGGCATAACTCTTAACACATTTTCCTCTTTTTTATAAACAATTTAATATAATATATAAAATAAATTAGATTTAAAAATAAACTTATAAATGGAAAAAATAAAAAAGTTAAAAATTTAAATTGATTAAAAAAGAAACTTATTATTAAACCCAATACGAGTTGGATTTTTATATGAGAAGAACAATTGAACTCTTATCATGCGCGATAACAATAATAATTTTTATCGTTTTAGATTTAATCCTGATTGCAATTAATTTTACACCAGAAACTTTATCTAATCCTCTTGTTACTCTCTTAATAGTGTTAATAATGGGGGGAATTATTTTTGCAATTGCTTTGTTCTTAATTTATAGAAGGAGGCAAAAGACTAAAATTAGATTATAATTACTTCTTAATATAGAGAAATAATTTAGTCCAATTTAAATCATTTTGATGGCATTTTATGGATAGTCCACGGATTAAATTGCTAGTAAGCCCAAGAAATATTGAAGAAGCTTTAGAGGTAATTAATTCTAATAGTGCTGATTATTTAGATTGTAAAAATCCAGCAGAAGGATCGCTGGGTGCGAATAGTCCAAGCATGATAAGAGATATGAAAGAGATTATTCCGAAGGGAAATAGAATAAAGTTAAGCGCAACTATTGGAGATTTTCCGAATTTACCCGGATCTGCTGCATTAGCTGCTCTAGGGGCCGCATATTCTGGAGCAGATATAGTTAAAGTCGGGCTAATGGGCCCGAAAAATAAAGAAGATTCGATAGCGTTAATGAGTAGTGTAGTTAAAGCTGTAAAGGATTACGACGAAGATGTGATGGTTGTTGCCGCGGGATATGCAGATCAAGAGAGATTGGAGTCGTCCCCATCTCCTCTAGATATTCCAGAAATTGCAGCAAAATCAGGTTGTGATGTAGCTATGGTTGATACAGCTATTAAAGATGGTAAATCATTGTTTGACTTTTTAGATGTTGTATCTTTAGTAGAATTTAAAAATAAAGGGAAAGAAAATAACCTTTTAGTTGCTCTTGCTGGTAATTTGCAATTAGAAGACATTGAAAAAATTAAAGAAATAAAACCAGATATAATAGGAGTAAGATCTATTGTTTGTACAAACGGAGATCGCAATAACGGTATCATTAAAAAAGAATTAATTCAAAAATTGGCAAAGATTATAGACTGAAGAATAAAATGAGCAATTCTGGATCCTCTGAAATTATTATTAAGGAAGCAAATCAAAACGATTATTTTCTTTTAGAACTGTGCGCGAAAGAATTTATAGAATTGATAAAAAATTTTAAGAAGAAATTCGAAAACAACGATTTTTTCGTTTTAATCGGATATCTAAACGAAAATATTGCTGGTGTATTAGTGAGCGAAAGAAATAACATCGTTAGAACGATTGAGAATATCGTGCCAACGACTCAAATTCACTTTTTGTATGTAAATCCTGCTTTTAGAGGCAAGAAAATAGGCACTACTTTATTAAACGAGTTTATTAAGATTCAAAAGAAAAATAACATTGCGTTAATTTTCATAGAACTCTATAAGAACAACAAAAAAGAAATAGAATTTTTTGAAACATTTGGTTTTAGGCGAGAAAAAATTGATGCAGCTAAAATTTACCTTAATCTTCGATTATGGGACGATTTGGGTATTAGTTCTGACGATTTTTTTGAAACATTTACTTAACTTTTTGAAACTACTTTATGCAAACTTTTTATTACATTACTATATACCAATAATATAATTATATTCTCTTAATCATTAGAGGACTTTCAGATGTTTGGGAAGGAACTAGGAATTATAGGCACTGGAAATATGGGAACGGCTTTATTGAAAGGTATTTTAAAAAAAGGCGTTATTGAAAACGAAAAGATAGTAATTTTCGATATAAATACCGCCCTTCTTGAAGAGAAGGCCAAAGAACTCAATGTAGATAAAGCGAGAGATAATATTGAATTAGCCCGTAGATCGAAATTCATTTTAATTGCCGTTAAGCCTCAAGTAATAAATTCTGTGTTAGAACAATTAGGATCGTGCGTAACTGACGAAAATATAATAATTTCAATAGCTGCTGGAATATCTCTTAATCATATTAGTAAGCTTGTCAAAAAAGAGATAGGGATGGTTAGAATAATGCCTAATACTCCAGCATTAGTTGGTTGTGGAGCTTCCGTTATTTGTCATAATGGTAAATTGAGCGATTCTGAGTTAGATTTCGTAAAAAATATGTTTAACGCGGTGGGATTGGCGTTCGAGTTGGACGAAAAATATCTCGACGCGGTTACAGGACTTTCAGGAAGCGGTCCAGCATATGTTTTTCTTATCATTAAATCTCTAGCTGAGGGGGGAGTAAAGATGGGATTACCTCACGATATCTCGTTAAAATTGGCTGCTCAAACAGTGTTAGGTGCTGCCCAGATGGTGTTGGAAACGAACGAACACCCCGAGAAGTTAAAAGATATGGTGACATCTCCAGGTGGAACAACTGTTGAAGGATTGCACATGTTAGAAAAAGGTAATTTAAAAGCAACATTAATAAGTGCCGTCGAAGCAGCTACTGAAAAATCTCGAAAGTTAGCTGCACAAAAATAAAGTTATCTAATTTTTATTTCATTTTAAAAAGTAAGTTTTCTATTATTTACTAAATATCAACATAATTGAATTAATTATGGATTTGAAAAATCTCTTAACAAATTTAAAGTTCTTAATGTTTGGCGGAAAAGGAGGCGTAGGTAAAACATCTTGTGCTTCTGCTTCAGCCATTTGGGCGGCAGAAAGCGGTAGAAGGACTTTAGTGATTAGTACTGATCCGGCTCATTCTTTGGGAGATTCTCTCGATCAAAAATTACCACAAGGGGAAACAACAAAGGTGGAAAAGGTAAATAATCTATACGCCTTGGAGATAAATCCAAAAGTGAATATGGACGAATATAAATCTGCGATGAATGTTAACCCTCTAGAATCGATGCCATTTGGTGAATCAATGCCTTTTATGGAAGATCTGAGCGGATTTACTAGCGCGAATCCTCCGGGTATTGACGAGGCGATGGCCTTTGCTAAAGTACTAGAATTTATCGAAACAGAATCAGATTTTGATTTAGTTGTTTTTGATACAGCTCCTACTGGTCATACTTTAAGATTGCTTTCTCTCCCAGACATTTTATCTGGATGGATCGGAACGCTCATATCTCTTCGTTTAAAATTGGGTAAAGTATTTGGAATGTTTAAGAATTTATTTAAGAGAGGTGAAAAGGAAGAGAAGGTCGACCCTATGGACCAATTTAAGAAATTAAAGGACTCTATCGTCAACGCCAAAGATGAGTTATCCGATCCTTCAAAAACTTCGTTCGTAATAGTAATGATATCTGAGGCTATGGCACTTTACGAAACCGAGCGATTATTAAGCAGCCTTTATACATATGA
>JAHQWX010000002.1 GCA_029856375.1 Promethearchaeia archaeon
ACTCAAAAGCTCTCGAGACAGATGCATCAAATTCGTATAAGTTCATCTCATAGACAGTGGTTAGGTTTTTATAGAAGAACTGAATGATAGAAATTCCAGATTTATTTAAATAGCGTAAATTCTCGTTCTTAAAGTCAATATTCACGAATTCATCACTAGGATTTGAAGCATTGATGAAGATATCGGAAGATACATTTTTCCATCGATTCTCTAAATGATCCCACGCTTGTACCGTTAAATTCACATTTCCCGTAAAATTAGCCCTTAAATCAATGTCAAACCTACATATATGCGTGTAATTATATTTAACATCTATATATTTGGAGAAATTCAATGTCAATGTAAAATTAATTATATTATTTTCGAAAGAGACATTCCAAAATGTAAGTATATCATTATCTGTGATATTCGAAAAACCACTATTGCCATTTGAGGTTCCATTATTTAGTTTTAATGTACCGTTGTCAACAAAATTATATGACGCTTCAGAGTAATCATACGCGAGATCATCTTCAAGCTCGTATGTAGTATTATAGTTTTGTTCGAATGTGAAATTAAATTCGCCGTAAGGCAATTTTGAATTGTTGTTAGGTGCAGCCGTGAGGAACGAGCCATTATTATTTAACGAATTTGAACTATTTATCATATAGACTCGTACAGTTTGATTTTGTCCATCGCCATAAATTGGTTCGTCTAAATTAGCCGCGTAATGCAATTGGTTTTCAATATTGTTCTCATTCTCATCTTCTAAAATATCATCGAAATCTTGAAGAATTGAATGGTTGGGATTAAATAGAAACGAACTCAAAGTTAGAAAAATCAAAATGCTAGATAATACGCGATTTCTAAACTTTGATTTACTCTTATTCACTCGTAAAACACTTATTTAAATTATAAAAAATTTAAATTACAGTAAATTTTAAAATTTTCCAATTGATTGAATTTATTTTTAGGATATTAAGTCAATTTTTTAGTAGAATTGATTTAATTTCGCTTCTTATTGGTTCGTAAAAACAAAAATTTACTATGGAACAAATTAAACAGATAACAAATAGATTTATTAGCGTTTTTTTATATTTTTATTATAATTAGAGGTGTGGGTTGTCGAATTGACGTATTTTAAGCTTGTTTTGGGATTCGAATGCGGAGTTGACAAAAATGTCTGTACTTTAGGATATCCAGACTATTGCTCTCGTTGTATTTACAAGAAATTATCTGAAGCTAATATTATTGTCGATAAAGTTGATGCAGTAGAGCAAGATACCGACGAAAAGAGACAATTAATGACTTACAAACATATTTGGACAAAATATAAGGACGTTTTAAACATCAGACATATTATTGTCCTATCGTTAGATGGCATGCCTGCGTTTAACATGGCTGTTGGCGACCATCCCTTTGATGCAACCTTACTTTCTGGATTTATTCAAGCAAATATTATATTTTCAAAAGAAGGGTTAACGCAAAAAGATAAGAATGAAATCATTGAAGCGGATGTTGATCGAAATTTCTACGAATTTCAGTACAAAAATTTCAACATTCTCCTTAAAAATGGAGCAAAAAGCAGAGTATGTCTGATATTAGAGACCAGTGCTTCTCAAAATTTAAGAGAATTATTATCAAATTTTGTAGATATTTTCGAAAGGCAATATAAAGATGCTATCTCTCGATTTGAACGGACAGGGAAGCTTGAATTATTAGCTACTGCTAGGGATTTAGTCGAAAAAACCTTCGAGATAAATATGATTTATCCTCAATCTTTTTCTTCCCAAATGCCCCCTAGTGTATTTGAGAAATTCAATTTAGTACAAAAGGCCGTTTACGATTTTGGGAACGACTTGTTAAAAGATAAGCCTTATTTCTTTATTCCTAATCTTTTAAACAGAACTGCAAGAATTTTGGGAACGATTCCAAGAGATGAAATACTTTGGAACATATATCAGATGATTCGTGACGAAATCATTATTTATAAGGACTTGGCATTCACCAGAGATGAGATTGAGCTTCAGGAGCAGCGAATAAAAGAGAGGGCAGATGAAATTCAATTGATTTTGGAGAAGAGAGAGATCAAAGATATAATAGAGGAGTGCAAATTTTTAAGCGTAGAAGAGGCAAAACGAAAGATGAATATATATTTAAAAAAGGGCGACATAGCAAAAAAGAATGCGATGTATCAAGAATCCTTGGATGAGTACGAAAAAGCTTTAGCTTACGCCAAAGAATTTGACATTCAACCGGAAGTCGGAAAGATTTCCTTTCAAGTGTTAGAAGTCTTAAAATTAAACAAACAGGTTGAATTAGATTTCGCGAAAGACCAGGTCAACAAATTCGAAAAAAAGAAGGATTACGTTAAAGCGCTTAAATATCTCTTTGAAGTTAAGGATTTACTAATCTCCTCCTACGATGTAGAAAAAAATGAAAAAAGTTTAGCAAGAACTGAGCAACACATAAAAAAAATTCAGAATCTTTTACGCTAATTATCATTCTCTGTAATTTTTCTATCTGAATTCAACATATATTTTGAATTGAATCATAAACTTATTTTAATTCAAAAACCGAATATATTAATGGATAATCTTAAGAATGATATGATCTTAAAGAAAATGTGTGAGAAAAATTGGATGAGTATAAAATCGAAGATACTGTAGTTCTTATTGATTGTTCTCGTTCAATGATCAGAACAGATTTTAAACCAAGGCGGTTAATCGTTGCGCTAAAAACGATTAAAAATTTTATAACTACTAAGCTATCATTTGATCCTAAAGATCAAATCATGCTAATTTCTTATGGTAATCGAACAAAAAAGTTGTCTCCCTTTTCTAACGAAGAAAAAACACTACTAGAATCTCTGAAAAGTGTCGATATCTCCGGTACTGGAGACTTAGACGAAGGTTTAGCGTTTGCTTTACAAATGCTGGTTAACGAAATGAGAAAAATTGGTGGAAAAATTCAAAGGATTTTTATAATTACAGATGGAAAAATTGAGGAAGAGCGACCAAAATTACAGAAAATGGTGGATGTTGCTCAAGGATTGGGTATATTTATAGATATTTGTCAAATTGGGAAGAGATTACATTATCAAGAAAATTTTTTGAAAGTAATTTCACAAAAAACAAAGGGAGAATACGGCTATTTTAATAATTCAAAAGCTTTAATTAATGCGGGAAAATCGTTTGCATCAAAGAAAAATGTGAAAAGATCGTCAGACTATCTTGCTCAAGAAGAAGAGAAAGGCAAAGCACCTCTGGTTGATGATATTGCCGTTGAACTACGCCGTCCAACATTATCAGAAATGAAGTTGATGGCTAGTGGAAAGGGTCAAGAAAAATGTCAGATATGCCATTCTATCAAAAATCCAATAAACAACGCAGATTTTTATGCAAGCGGAAGATATTGCCCATCGTGTGGGAGACCATACCATTTACATTGCGCAGCGTTATGGGCAAAAAAATCAGATTACGGGGAAAGTATATTTCGCTGTCCATTTTGTTATTTCTTACTTAAAGTCCCTTTATCTATTATGAAAATGGTAGAAAATGTTGAATCAGAAACTGAAGGGATAAAAATTCTTGATGATTTTAACGGGAAAACAACGAAGATGGTAAAAATCTCATCAAGTAAAGTAGATGATATAGACGAATCTTGCTCGTACTGTAGGAATATATTCATTGGAGATTACGAGGTGTTCCGTTGTCAAAATTGTGGTGCTTATTATCACGAACCGTGTTTAAATAAAATGTACAACGAGAATAAATCTTGTAGAAATTGTGGTGCTATTATCGAATAGTCTTTTCTAAATTATTAACCAACAAATCATAAACTTCATATTTTTATTAACTTTATTTACATTGTAAATATATGCGAAATATTTAGTGGTTACTTTAAATTCAGCAAGAGATGATGCAAAGATGAAATGGGTGTGTACTTCTGCTTGGCCTTACGTGAATGCAATACCACACTTAGGCAACATGATTGGAAGCGTTCTTTCATCCGACATCTTTGCGAGATATTTAAGATCTAAGGGCGAAGATGTGGTTTTTGTATCGGGGAGTGATATGCATGGTACTCCTGCAGCTGTCGCTGCAAAAAAGCAAAACATTACACCAGACGAATTAACGAAAAAAAATCACCAAATTATTAAAGATTTATTTGAAAAATGGCAAATTTCTTACGATAATTACACTCAGACGCACAATCCTATTCATATTAAATTTGTTCAAGAGTTTTATTTAGAAATTCAAAAAAACGGTTTCATATTTGAGAAGGAAATAGAATCTTTTTATTGCCAACACGATAGTTTCTTTTTACCAGACAGATTCATAGTTGGAACTTGTCCATATTGTGGATTTGAAGGTGCTCGTGGAGACCAATGTGATTCACCAGCTTGTGGAAAATTATTAGAACCAACAGAATTAATAAGACCTCGCTGTAATATCTGTGGAAATGAACCCATTCTGAAAAAGACTAATCATTGGTACTTAGACTTTCCCAAGTTAGAAAACGAATTGGAAAAATTCGTTAAAGATAACGAGATAATCCCTGCAAATGCTCGCAGTGCTTGCTTAAACTCAATAAAAGAAGGACTACCAGAACGAGCAATTACTCGCGATTTAGAGTGGGGCATACCCGCACCATTTAAGGGCGCTGAAAATAAAACAATTTATGTGTGGTTTGAAGCAGTTTTAGGATATATTTCAGCAGTTAAAGAATGGGCAGAGAAGATTGAAAAAGATAAGTCCAAATTTGAATATTTCTGGAACGATAAAAATACGCGATCTGTCTATTTTATTGGAAAGGACAATATTATCTTTCATTTATTAATTTTTCCAGGCTTAATTCTTGCATACAATAAAAATAAGCCCGAACCAGAGAGATTTGAATTGCCTTATAATGTGTCTTCAACCGAGTTCTTAATGTATGAAAACGATAAATTTTCAAAATCTCGAGGTAAAGGGATTTGGATTGATGAAGCATTAGAATTAGCGCCATTAGATTATTGGCGATTCAATTTAATATTTAATCGTCCGGAAAAAAGCGATACTTCGTTTCTATGGTCAGAATTCCAAAACAACATAAATGTTTTAAATGATGTTGTAGGAAATTTCATTCACCGTACCTTTACCTTTATTGACAGATATTTTGGTGGAATAGTAACCCCAATGGGAGAAACTGATGATGCTGATGCAATATTTCTCTCTAGTATGAAAAACATCGGTAGTGTTGTTGGAGATTTAATTGAACAATTTGAATTGAAAAAAGCTTTAAAAGAAGTAATCTCAATTGCTAGAGAAGCCAATGTGTATTTAACAGAAAAAGCACCTTGGCATCTAATAAAAGGAGATAAAGAAAAAACCGGCCATGTATTAAATATTTGCATCCAGTTTGTTCATAATTTAGGGATCCTTTTAGAACCCTTTATTCCAGATTCTTCTAAAGCTATTTTTCACTATTTGAATGTGAATACTGAAAAAGAGCGGCCTAAATGGCCTCAAATTTCTGGCACTGCAATAAAAGCAGGTCATAAGATCAAGAAACCAAAACCTATTTTTCAAAAATTAGATGTGGAGGATTTAAAATTGAAATTAAAGGAAACCCGCGACGCTAAAGCAGAAAAACCAGAGGTATCAGAGATTAAAAAAAAACAAATTGTTTCATATGATGAGTTCAAAAAATTAGATATTCGAGTAGCAAAAATTATTGATGCTGAACCAATTGCAAAAACTGATAACTTGGTAAAACTAAAAATTGATTTAGGATTCGAACAGAGAACCTTAGTGGCTGGATTGGCTCAAATTTATAACATTGAAGAGTTAAAAGGTAAAAAAATTGTTGTTTTAACAAATTTGGGATCCAGAAAAATGAAAGGCGTTTTGTCTCAGGGAATGTTATTAGCAGCCGTTGATGACGATGGGAATGTATCTCTTTTGACTTATGACAAAGATAAAGAAGTTAAGTTAGGTTCAAAAATCGAATAATTACGAGCTATATTTTTAATACATAATCAGGAACAAGTCTCGCTACTACTACGCCTAAATCAAGCTGTAATGTTTTTAGGATAACATTTCGACCTCTATACATAAATTGCATTTCTCTTGGATTTTTAAAGATTTTTTTTGTCTCTACTTTAGATTTCAAGTTGCAGAGAAAATATCGTTTATCCTCGAATTCAATTACCTGTTCTACATTTTTTACATCGGGAAATGCGTAGCCACCTCCATGAGGTAAAATGTTAGCATTTAATAAAATATTAAGTAAATCGTATTTCTCTGCATTATCAAGAAAACCTCGATTTTTTAACACAGTGTAAGAAAAATTAGCCTTTCCCTCAAAAATGTAGGCCGGTATATCGGCTCTTAAGCAGATTGGAAATAAATTTGATTGATCGTTGCCATTTTTTTTTGATAAATCGGTACTGTGACATCCCAAATAAGAATTATTATAATCTGCTAAAAATTGGTGGGATTTATTAGAAATTACTTCGTATTCATCAAACAGTTTAGTTCCAATCAGTTCTCTTTTTTCAGCCGCAAAATTTAAAGCGTAATCATGAAAATCTAAAAACTCCTTTGCATTGTTATCTTGAATAATGTATTGTTTTCCTAATGGCGTTTCTACTTGCGTTGCCATTTCTCTGAGCGTGTTTGATCCATCGACATATAAACCAATTCCGTATTTATCCGTCCGAAACTCTGAAACGGCGCCATGAATGATAAACATGTAAGGTGGAAAATCAATATCGGACAGATTTTTTGTTTCATATAAGTCAATAAAATGATTTCCTACATAGTAATCCCATTCTAGTTTAACTTCATGAAGGTGAAGTTCATGAGTTTTAATTTCTTCGATTCTTTTAATTATTTCTTGTGGGTCAGGTTTTTCGTAAAGACCGCCAACTAGCAAACCGCAACAGTTGGGTTTGATATTTAAAAAAATAAATTTATCATCCCCCGGACCCCAATTAATCCTACCACCATAACTAATGCCAGAATTCCACCTATAATTATTCCTTGAAATTGTCTCGTCTGGTGTTGAAATAAACACAGCGTTTGGAGTTAAACCATATTTATGCTGTATGTAATGAAATTGCGCTAGCCCATATTTCATATTTTCTTTACATAATTGACTTGCTCCATCGTTTAGACCAGTTGAAAATATGAAATTTTTTGCTCTGTCGAGAAGCTCTTTCTTACTTAATTTAGAGAAATTCTCTATTGATTCTTGAATATTCATTACTTTTCGATAGAAACAAGCTACGCATTTCTTATTAAAAAAAGTTTTGAAAAAAATTCACTCTTTTACTACTACATTAGATTTACAATAAGGGCAGTGTTTATCTTTGGCGTATTTATTTTGTAAACAATCAGCGTGAAAATATGAGTTACATGCCTGACATTTGTAAATATAGGTGTCTAAATTTTCGTCAAACATAATTCCACAGCCAGAATCCGCACAAACTGAATCTAGTATTTGCGGTAATTCATTGCTAAATTTAACTTTTTTTATAATTTTCAAATCATCTGAAGCTTCTAATTGTGGTTTTCGAGAAATAACGGGGATTTTCAAGAGATAATAGCAATACGGGCATCTTAACACTTTAAATTGACTAGTTTCGGCGCTATCAGTTTGTTGCTGTTCCGCCCATTTAACCGCGCAATGTAAATGTATTGGTTTAAAACAGTTTGGACAAAATCTACCACACCCATAAAAACCAGTTTCGCATATTTGACAGTTAGTCTGATAACAAATCGAGCATTTTAAATCTTTTTTTTCTAAAGAAATATGTTGTCTCTGGTCCTCGGTAAGCTCTTCTAATTTTAATAGAGGTTCGGCGATTTCTACTTCTAATAAATTTAGGGTTTCTTTTCTTTTAGTGGTAATTAATGCCGAGCTAAAGATTTCTTTCTTTTGAGCTATTTTATTAATTAAATCGGTTAATTCAAATTGTTCGGTAATATAATGATAGTTGCCGCCAGTAATATCAGAAATGGTTTTTAATAAATCTCCTGGAACCCTAGCTGGTCCAAACCGTATAACATCAATGATAATTCCGAGATCTTTGCCAATTTTGGCGATTTTAATGGGATTACCAGAAGAACCATGTTCAATCCCATCACTAAAGATGATTATTCGAGGGGTTTTTTGACCAATTTTTTTTAATTCATTGACGATAAGTTTTACTGCAGCGATTAATCCTTGTCCAAGATCCGAACCATTTTTAAATTGTGCATTATCTTTAATAAATTCAATCATTGGAGGGAGCTCATAAACCATTTCATTCAAAGCAATCGCAGAATTCGAAAATAAAACAACTGAATAACGATCGTTTGAATCAATTTCGATTTTCTTCAACACAAGTTGTTTTAAGCATTTTAAAGCCCAATAAAACCTGCTGTGACCGAAAACATCCCTTCTCCACATGCTATTAGATACATCTATGATAATAACAGTGTCTTCAGACATTACCGAGGTAATTTAGCGAAACAACTCCACTATGATATTCTTCTAGTTATGAAATATAATAAAGAAACATTAATACAAAAATAAATAAGTTTTTATTAGTATTAATAATTCAGAACAACATGTTTGCGTTTGAAACTTAAATGAGAAAATACATTCAACCATCTTTCGAAATAGACCAAAAGGGCAGAACAATTTGCAGAGAACACACTTTATATCGACTTTTTCTATTATTGAATAATAAAAACCCTTCGATAGATCAAATTAAAGACTCGATTTCCTGTAAAGACTGCTCACATTACATCAATAGAGAGTGTAATCAATTTAACATCTCAAATCCTATAAATTGTCGCTCACACTCTTTACATAATTACTTGATATACCTAAATTATCCATCTTATTACGATGGAATTATGGACAATTTATTGAGGTGTCAAACTTGCGAACACTATTTTAAGGACGATTGTTATTTTCCGAAAAAAATTATCGATCGAATTGCTTTTAGGCAAAATTTGGCAAAATTTTACTATAGATTAGCTAAATACAGATGCCAATTATGTGGAGCTCCAATCCATAGAAATATTACGATAGTGCAGAGCCTTTATTACGAATCAGTTTATAATACCAAATTACCTCTTATTTGTTGTGAATGCCATAAGAGTTTAAATAAAGAAACTTTCATAGCGGATTCTAAAGAACGAGGAAGAGCGGCATTTGCTGGTATTCTTTTGTTTCTATTTTTAATTTTAGGAATGCTTGCGTTAATATTAAGTAGATTTACATTATCTCTAGTTTTTATTGTACTCTTTTTTTCCGTAATTTCAATCTATATTCTTTCAAATGCTAATTACGACCTACGAAAAGGTCGCGAAGTTTATAACGAATTTAATGAAAAAATCAAATCTCACGATTGATTTCTAAATGAAAACGATAGAACCATCCTTCGAAATTGATGACAAAGGAAGAACTATTTGCGTAAAACACACAAAATATAAGTTGTTTAAAGAGCCCACTCAGTCATTTACTCAAGAAATTCAGCAAGAAGCATTGCTAACTTGTAAATCTTGCGAACACTATATGAACGACGATTGTTATTTTCCTCGCAGTCAAATCGATCTAATCGAAAAAAAAAAGCATCAGACGAGATTAAAATGCCATTTGTGTGGCGAGTTAATTCATAGACCTCTTACTATTATTCAGAGTTTATATTACGAAAAAAACTATAACATAAAGTTGCCTTTAGTTTGCTGTGCGTGTAATTATAATTTGCGTAAGGATAATTTCATGAGAAATATGACGATAAAATTGGATGAAGCTTTAAAAAAAGTAATGATTTCAAGTTTTGTTATATTTATGTGCTTTATTGGTATTCCTCTTACATTAGTATTTTTCTCTCTTATCGCCTCGATGCCTATTTCTGCAATTAGCGCCCTTTTTCTTCCGATATTTGCTTTTGGGGCAATCTTTTCAGTGGTAATCGTTAATAATTTGAAGAAATTATGGTATTATATGAAGGGGAAAAAATATTACCAAAAATTCTTTACTCAATTAAAAATCGCTGATTAAAAATAAAAATGGTTTAATAGAGAAAATTATCCGAGATTTCCTGCCCAACCCCTCACAAATTTTCTCATCTTTACTTGGCGAGTAGTGATTTCGTCCATCTGTGATTTTGTTTTGTTTTTTAAAATATAAAATTCGGGGACAAAATCGTGTTTTATGAAATATTCTCTCAACTCTCGTGAGATAAGTGAGTTAGGAATATGATTAGGATTATTTTCAAAAGTACTGAAATTGTTTTCCCACTTCTCAATAAATGAGAAAATATCAGGGTAATTTCTAAATAACGGCAATATACCCATTTGATTTTTAGTGGTAACTGAGATATTTGCTTCTTTAAGTGAAAATCTATTACCATTAAACGATATGGCAAAACCCCCTTCGGTATTTACTCGAGAGAGCATGTTGATATCAGTAATCGAGTCACCAACTGCAATTACTTTCGAAAGTGGAACACCAGTCCTTTTGGCAATGGCTTCAGCAGCAAGTTCCTTGCGCTTACCGCCTCTAACTTTTACTTCGTTCATTACGCGATGGTATTCAGATTTTTCTCCAAGCCAGAAGAAACGATTTAAATCGTCAATAATTAAATCAAGATTTTTATTATTATCGAGATATTTTTGAAATATTAAAAATATCAATATTTCTACTGTTTCTTCTATTTTAGAAAGGTCAATTTTTAGTTTCTCAATATTTAAATCCGTACAATACACATGGTCGGTTTCTATACCAATTGCTTCCGTTACTGAATACGCAAATTGAGTATAACTCGTTGAGATAACAAAAACTTCCCAATCGTTATGCAGCTCTTTCATACATTCAACAGCTCCGGGTAACAGTCCAAGGTTCTGCTTTGCAATAGTCTTCAATTCGCTGTCGTTGAAGGAAAAAATATAGAGAGGCGCCATAAGCCTTAAAGTATCACCGGGTTGATATTCGGGAATTCTTAATTTTTCTTTTACGCCAGGAACATCTATTAAATAATCGTCGTAATTCGAGATCATTACAAAAAATTCGCCCATATCGTAGCTCTCTAAACCTAATTTGGGTTTATCTTTTAGCAATCGTCCCAACTCTGCGGCAAAATCTAACGCTGATATGGGACCTTCTAGGTCCCATAAACACACTTTCTTATTTTCCATTTTTCAACATGTAAACTTCTCAATTATTCTCGATCAAGTAATACAAATTCAGAGACTTTATTCATATAAGGGGGATCTTGTGATTTGTCTATCATACCTGTAACGCTTACTTTAGTTCCAACAAATCTTTTTGGATTCACAATACCAGTTTTAACCATTTCGCCAGTATTATTATTGATAAAATACACTACGCTCTTTTCGAATTTTTGTATGCCAAGGGATTGATCTGATAAATACACTCGCACTTTCGTGCCATCATGCTGTTTAATTAAAATGTGATGGTATCCCGATTTTGGTGTTTTTCTATAGTCTCTGTAAAGTTTACTATCGCTAACTCCAATAATAATACCAGTAATTTCTTCTCTTTCTTTAATCATTTTTTTCAATATCAATAACTATTACGACTTAAGCACTGAATTCATGTGGTCGATTCGTTTTTGTAATAATTCTCGCGTTCCCACATCGCTTCTGTGAAATAGTTTTCCATCAACACAACTTATTGCTTTTTCGGCAATTTGTTCAGCTTTTTGAAGAGTGGCAGCTACTCCTAATACCCCAATTGCTCTTGAAGTTGTTGTATAGATTGAATCATCTTTTTTATATACAGAAGCGTAATAAAGCCGGGCCCCTATTTCAGAAATTTTTTCTTTATTAATCGTTATTTTTTGGTCTTTTAGGGGAGATACGGGATATCCTTCAGGCGCTAAATATTTACATACTGTTGCCTTTCTTTCAAAATTCAATCTTATTGGTAAATTTCCGTCCAATATGTTGTAACATAAATCTAAAAAGTTATCCTTCAAAATTGGTAACACGTTCATTGCTTCAGGGTCTCCAAACCTTACATTAAACTCGATTAATTTTAATCCACCTTTAACTTTCATGAATTGCCCATATAAGAAGCCTTTATACATTACTCCAGTTTCCATTTTCAACGCATTTATTACTCGGTTCATCTCAGAGATTGCATCGTTAACATCCATAAAATCCACAAATGGTAATACGTGATCTTCCATACTATAAGATCCCATACCGCCGGTGTTAGGACCTTCGTCGTGGTTATACGCTCTTTTATGATCTTGTACTAACGGAGTTCCAACTACTCTGTTGCCATCAACTAATGCTTGTATGGTGAATTCTTCACCATCTATCTTCTCTTCGATAACAAAATGAGAACCTTGGTTTATTAGTTCTTCACAGTATGCAAGCACCTCTTCTTTTGAAAATAGATGATCTCCAAATACTTTAACACCCTTACCGCCTGTCAATCCATCGGGCTTCACTACGACATTCTCTAAACCAAGATCTTGTATGAAGCTGTCGACTCCAGCCATGGATTCAAAAGTCTTGAAAATTAAATTCGATTTTATTTGGTGATTTTCAAGTAATTGTCTAGTAAAGATTTTGGAGCCTTCTAGCTGTGCTGCTTCTATACTAGGACCAATACATGGTATTTGGGCCTTTTCCAAAGCATCCACAATACCAACTACTAATGGTGATTCGGGACCAATAACTGCGAAATCTAATTCCTTTTCTTTGACGTAATTAATGAGTTCTTTAAAGTTATCTTCCTTCTCAATTCTAATTCTTCCATTGCTTATCTCATCAAGACCTGCGTTTTTAAAACTCATGAAAGCGTGTACCATAGCACCGCCTTTAGCAAGTGCTTCAGCAATTGCATGTTCTCTTGCACCGTGACCAATAACGACAACCTTTGACAAATTTATTCCCACTTTTTTTGAAATTCAATATATTTTTATATAAACCTAGTGAATGGATTAAAAAATACTTATTATTAAACAATGAATAGATAATCCAATCACCTTTTCTCAGTTTGAACCAACTATTAAGATTAAGTTTTTTAAGACTCAAAAGTAATATTAATTTAACGAATAAGATGGAAAAAAGCGATTAAATAAAGAGCTAGACCATGCTAGAATTTGTAATTTTATTAATTTTTGGAGTTTTAATTGCTCTATTGATTTTGGCCACCTATTTAATTGCTAAAAAAGAAGATAGAGGAATTATCACATCATTAATTTCAATATTTGGTTTAATTGGTTTTGAAATGTTCATTTATATACCTTCAATTCAGTTTCTCATATTAGGATGCATCCTAGTTTTAATGTTATTCATTGTAAGCAAATATCTACTACCAAGATTATTTCACTATAGCGAAATGTTTTTGTTTTCTGAGCAGAAACCGGAAATATGGGAGAGTTTGCGAGTCTCAACCACTATAATAGAAAAAGAAGAAAACGAGGATTAATCGAAAAGAAAATGATATTAGAATTATATACGCTTATCCCTGCAATCCTGTTATTTTTTGGACTTTTCTGGTCAATTGCATATCCGGACACAAGTTATAGAAGAAAAATCTTATTAGCTTTAAGCACGATCTCTTTGATTTTTAACACCTTCAATCTTACAATTTTCATATTATTTAACCTTCAATCGACCGATTTTTATATGAATTTAAATTCGGGGACTATACTTGCGCTTGAAATTATACTTGGATTAGGTTATATTGCACTAAATTTCTCTAAAGATGAAATACGAGGATTTTCTAACGAGCACATTTTTGATTCCTTATTGTTAGTAATAATTTTGTGCTTAATTGGTGCAGCAGTAACAACTAATCTTGTAGCGATTACGGCATTTTTTGCAATCATTCTAATTTCTCTAAGTATAATCTTCTATTTTGGACATTATTTGAAGCCATATGAGTTACTCGCACAATTCTACATAATGATTTTTATTGGTATTACATGCGTACTCGTAGGAGTTATTTTAACATTCTTAGAGACGAATTCTTTGTTATTAACAGAAATTGCAGAGGCAGAATTTAATGCTTTTACTAGACTAATTATATCCTTATTATTTTTTATTGGTCTGGGATTACCATGTGGAATATTACCTTTTACTTTAAAACGCTATTATCAAGATGCTTCTTTTACGGCGTTTTTTACATACGCTCTTTTAGTAATCCCCCAATTTACCTTGATTTTAAATAAATTGCTCGTTAAAATATCGTTTGATTCTTTTTTAAATAGTCTCTTTATAGTAATAATTGCTACTATAGGCTTAATTATTTGTTTAATACACACTCTTACAGAGACCTTCACTTCACTTGATGGAAGATCTTATTCGATAAAAAAGATAATTGGATATTCCATAAATTCCGATTTTAATATAGTTTTATTAACATCGGCATATATTGGGTTATTGCCTTCGGATTTATTGAGTACGGAATTATGGAATTACACCTTTTTATTTGTCTTTATTTTCGTTTTTGTAAAAGCTTTATTGATATACAGCCTAAAACCAGTAGTTATCGAAACATTAGACGACAACATCAAAGTTTTAGGTGGTTTTTTCAAGAATTATAAAGTTTTTGGAATTTCTTATTTAATTAGTGGACTTCTTTTCTCAGTTCCATTTATGCTTGGAAGCATGCTATTAGATTTGGTTTTACCTATTACTACAAATTCGGTATTAAATTTACCTCATATATCGTTCATAGGATTTACAATTGTTACAATTATTGTGTGTTATTTTATAATCACTTTAATTTGGATTTCAATCACATTTAACGATATCTTCTTCGGGACAGAGAAACACTTTAAACACAAGGAGGTTCGGAAAATAAATAAGGTTGATTATATTCCTCAAATTATATTGTTGGGATTTATTGCGTTTTTATGCTTATTCTATTTACTAAGTTCCGATTTATTCTTACAAATACTAAATTATTTCAATCAAAACTTCATTTCTTAAAAGGAGCGACGATTTATGGAGTCAATTATAAACGATATTAAAAATTTAATTCAAACAATTATCGAGACCGATCCTGCGATTTATCGAGTCGTCATATTCGACTATTACGGAGTTGAATTATATACTTGGTCAAAACAATTTGACAAGCAGAGAAAAGATTCTATTGGTCCTATGATTAACCAAATTTTAAAATTCTCCGATAAATTTCTTGGATTTTTGAAAAACGATTATCGAGATCCCTTTATTTTAAAATGGTTTTTTGAAAATGCGATAATTATTGCTGGAAATACACCATTTGGATTTATTGGGATATATTCGGAAAAGGATATTAATCTTGGGATTTTAGAACGACGAATAAAAGGATTTTTAGATAAATATCGGGAAATAATGAAGCCAATTTACGATTAAGTTAGATGGTTTGTTTTGTTGAATAGATCTCTGCTGCTTTTTGAAGTTCTTCGTCAGTTAGTGGTCGCTGCAAATTAGATTCCATTTTTTCAATGTATTGCTTACATAGTTCTAAGCTTAAATTGCCATTTTTTTCTTGAATAAGGTAAAATAATTTTTCTTCTTGAGTTTTTGGGATCGGTTTTGGTGCTGCCTCTGGTTTTGGCTGTGGTTTTAATGTTGGCGTTTCCTCTGGTTTAGATTGAGGTTGTGGAGGTATTTTTATCTTTATATCACTTGCAGTTAGTTTTCGCTTTTTAGTTGGTTTTGTCGTTTCAATAGGTGTAACTGAGGGTTTAGATGTTTTTTTTTCGTCTCCTAGAGAAGGAAGTGTTCTTACAGCAACTTTATCACTAAATTGGATTTGTTGAGGTGCTTTTATTTTTCTTTTTTCCAATTCTTCTTTCTTTTCCTTTTCCTTTTTTAACACTACTAATTCTTTAATTCTATCTTCAAATGTACCCAAATAGGAGAAATCTTGATAATCTTTGCATATTTGAACGAGTTTTCTATAATTTGATATTGCCTCGGTAAAAACTCCTTTGTGAGCTTTGTCTTCCGCATCTTTCAATAATTGTCCAAATTCTGCGGGTAATTCCTTTTTAAGGTTTAATCCGTCGGCTAAAACAGCTATTAAATTATTTTTCACATCTGGATCTTTTAAGGAAATACCTAGAACAGGAAGATCTAGCTCATTTTGTATTTTTGCGGGCTCCTCTGCGTTTTCTAAATCTTGTTTGTTTGCTAAAGCTAATATTTTTGAGAACTTGGCTTCGGCATTTCGCAGGTTTATAAAATGGGTAATTGTCTTGGTATTATAATTTGATGAATCGAAAATTAAAACTACTAAATCACTCCCTCTTACAAAATTATTCCATAAAGGAGAAAAGTTATCCTTCATTTGAAAGTCCCACAGATCAAAATAGAGATTAGATATATTGACTTTATATGATTGTGCGAAGTTCATAATCGATCGTGCCTCCTCGGGACCTTTCAAAATTTCAGCAATCGTAGTTTTTCCTACGCCAACAGGACCAATTATTGCTATTTTCGGATGAAGCTCGTAATGTATTTCGTTTAAAAAGTCCAAAAATTGGCTTCTACTTGAGGTATTCGCAGTAATCTCTGAGGGTGATGGAAACAGCTCTTGAAATTTCTTGATTATTTTATCAAGGACCTCTTCTATGTATTCTCTCTTATCGACAAGGTCTGCAATAATGAGATAGAAAACACCGCTAACATGAGTATAGAAAATTTGAAAATTACTATAAGGTCGGTGAAAAAATTGATTTGGTACTGGTTGTTCGATATATTCCCTTAAAACCTCGTTAATTTTTTTAAATTGTTGCTCATCAAATGCCAGCGCATATGAATGGCTAAAAATTGTATTATTGTCATAAAAGAGGTATAATTGACGAAACACTTCTCAAATGCCTTTTTACTTAACCTATTATTATAACTAATAATAAATTACTCTTATAAGTATTCCTTATTCGTAAAAAATCAAAGAATAAATACATTGAGTTTTTTATTTTTCTTAGTAAAATGTTTAGAAAAATTCCGGCTAAATCAATAAAATGAATACAGATCCTCGCGCTATCATTGATTTCTTACTGAAGTATGGCAGTAAGAAGCAAAATTCAGAGCTCTTAAAAAAATTTTCCGGAGAAATCGATTCACTATGTAAGCAATGTCAGCAAGATAGAATCCAATGTAGTATAACACCATTGTGTTCCCGTAGATATTTATTGAAATTACGAATTAAATCAGGAGCTAAACTAGAAGATTTACCAAAGTTCTGTTATCGGCAATTAGTGAATATGATTGCTAGAGATAAAGAGAAAAAAAGAACACTGTATAAACCTAGAGACTCATATATCTATTTACTTGATTTTTTAGCAATATTTTTTCCAAAACATTATAGAGCCTTGTTTAAGAGCTTATCGTTTAGGAATTACATAGAGAGTATTGACGTGTTGGAGTCCTTCAGGAAGCAAAACAAGGATAAATTTAGGTATCTCCTTAAGGAAAAACATTTATTAATTGAATTTCATAATAAGCTGTATGTTGTATTTTTAAAAGAGCAATATGTCTGCTGTAATTTAAAAAATGAACCCTTGTACGACATAAATTTATTGGAGGATGTAATTTTGTTTCTTTCCACTGAAATTCCTGGCATCGTTGTTGAAAGGACAAAAGAGAATAATATCGATGTATGGTTTAGAGTCGAGAATAGTAATCGTGTAGATTTGGAGAGATATTTTAGTATAAAATCAGAAGATTTAAAAGAAGACGATCATTCTTTTGGGAAGGACATTGGCGTATTAACTGATATATCAAATGATGTTCGTTTCAGTTTTGACGAATCCGACGATTTTAATCTGAAGCTAAATTTTAAATTAAAAACAAATACGAATAATCAATTTGCTGGAAAAGAATCCGTAAAAGTATCTGATGTTAAAAGGGTTTTTAATATATTCAATCATTTGATTAATAAAATAGAAGATTAAGTAAAGTAAAACGAGAAAAGTATATATAAATTCGTGTAATCTAGGAAAATAAGGTATTAAAACATGACCACGAGCAGTGATGATTTGATGAGTATTCTTCAATTGGTCGAGGAAGAAAAATTCCAAAGTGCAGTTGAGAAAATAGGGGAATATTTAGATGTAGAACACGAGGATTATATTAACCGGTTAGAAATTTTAATTGATAAAATCTCACATATAACAAAAAAAGGAGCTGTTGTTATAAGGACTTTAATCCCCAAGCTATTGAAAAACCTCTCCATCAAAGACGATATCATAAGATACGCCTATATACTTGCCTTAAAACCCGTTTGCGAAGCGGAATACGACACGATTTTACCGTTTTCAAAGGAGTTATTAAATTCGGAAGACTCAAATGTACGAGAGGGGATGCTGCAACTTATCAGCTTCATTGCTAATGTACAAAAAATTGAAGATAATAATATAATCAAACTCGTGTTAGAAAAATTGAATGACGAGCAAGAATTCATAAGAACCAAGGCGATACAAACATTAAAATTGATTGGAAAAACTACTCCTATCGAAACAAAAAAAATTATTCTTGAATGCATTGCTGATGCCGAAGAAGATTTTAAGAGCCAATGCGATGATGTTTTGAAATCGTTAACTTCGATTAAAGACTTAGAAGAAAAAGAGATTGAGAAAAAAGAATTAGAAGTCAAAGAAGAGGAATTGGACCAGATAGAAATCGAGATAAAAAAGGAAGAATTAGAATACAAAGAAAAGGAATTGGTAGAAAAGAAAAAGGAACTAAAAGAAAAGGCTAAAGGTGAAGAATTAGAACAAAAAGAGAAAGAACTTGCCGAAAAAGAGAAACATTTGAAAGAAAAGGAACTCGAGTTAAAGGAGAAGAAATTAGAAGTGAAAGAGGAAGAAGAAAAGCTTGAAGAAAAGAAAATCAAAGTAAAGGAGAAACTTTTAGAAAAGGAAAAGGAATTGGTTGAAAAGGAAAAAGAAATAACAAAAGCTGAGCTAGATTTAAAAGAAAAAGTGCTCAAAGAGAAAGAAAACGAAGTAAAAGAAAAAGAAATGCAACGAGAGGAAGATCAACAAAACAAATAAGATAACGCTTTGAATACTACTTCTTAAAATTTTAATTCTTGTAATTATTCGATTGGTTTCACATGTAATCTCTTAACTATTTCTCGTATGAATTCAATCCTGGAAGATTCGGGCGGCAAACTCATTAATATGTTGTTGGCAATATTGTACGCTTCTTCTATAAACCTTAATTCTTCAAGCATTTCCACTATTTGGATTTTATAGTCGATGTCTTCTATACCTTCGAGATATTCCATGAGTTTTTCTTTTACAATTTCAATTATCTTCAAATCAGAACGATCTTTACTTACAACTTTTACCAAATTTTCGAAGGAGTTCATGATATTGTACAATTCGCTTTTAGGATAAGTGTCGATGTTTTCCAAGATCTTCTTAGAAAAATCAATTCCTTTCTCAAATCGTTTCATTTGAATTGAAATCGCTACTAAACTTAAAAGGGCTTGCTCGTATAGGAACTTACTCTTAATATTATTAATAATTTTGTCGTTCATCCACTCGATTAAATTGGGTTGATTGAATTGTTCGATAACATCGCAGAGAAAATTGACTATCGAGAAATAGATTTTTGAATTTTCGACATTACTAGAACCGAGATAAGACACTAATCCGTACTTAATTCGACCCATTGCGTCTTCCAAATTAACTGGAGTTTCCGCAAATTTGTAGAAAGCTGATTCGAGTATTGGTCTTAATTTCTCTTGCGCTTCAAAATCGTAAAGAAAATATTTCGAAAAATCAGGTTGAGGGCCAACAGGTTTCTTTTTTCCCGGACTTTTAACTCCCTTTGGTCTTGGTGCGGATTTTCGCTGGATTTTTCTCTTAGCGCTTAATTCTTCAGAAAGCTTTTTTGCTTCTTGTTCCGGTACTATTTCTAATATTATTTTGTCCCTTTCCTTCGGGACGACAAGTTTAAAAAAAACATTTTCCACTGATTCCGAAAACATCTCTTCTCGAATATGTTTTGGAATTGTAATTCCTCCAGTTTTTTTTAAATTAACAATTTCTTCTAATTTTTCCTCTTCCTCGCGTTCAGCTTGCCCATTTGGCTTCTCCATTTAATCACCATTAGCGAACTTATCAAAAATTTGGAAAACTTAGGATAATTTCAAAAACAATTGATATATAATATACA
>JAHQWX010000138.1 GCA_029856375.1 Promethearchaeia archaeon
ACTACATCCTTAACTAAAGCGGGAAATGTTAGAATATCTGTAAGTACGTTCTCACCAAATACGAGAGAGCCCGCTCCGATAAAAGTGATTTTTACCATATTAACTTACCGGTGATGTTTATCGATTTTTTCACGCTTCGTATTTAAGCAAAAACTCAATGAAGAGGCAACCAAATACTGTATCGACGGCAGTAGGCATAAATCCAAGAAGATTAATATGTCCAATAATTAAATAAATCAACGAAATAACGAGAAATATTGATTTCTCTAAAATGTAGAAAATTGCTATACCGTGATACTTTTGTAAATTTCTACTAGTAGCAAAAAAGAAACATCCGAAAAGTATTATTAATGCAAAAACTATATGCATCCACATAAAACTCGGCGGATTAGCTACACCGAATATCGAAATAGCGTCAGGCGCTAAAATTGAAGTTAGAATAAATGTCACACCAACAAGCCAATTCCAAAAAGCTGCAATTAAAAACATATACTTATAATAATCATTTTTTTCCACAAATGTCACCTTATTGAATTTTTAAAATAATTTATATTAGAAGTTATTAACTCTACAATTAATAAATATTAACAAGCTAGAGCTCGTATTAATTATCAATAAATCTGCAATTTCTTGTTTAGATAGCAACATGAAAATAAAAGATAAACTCACATATTCGTTCTCTATCGCAATACTTTTATTTGGGATCGCCTTCCCAAATCTTCATTGTATTACTCCAGTTTTTCAATCTTCCGAAATTCGATTATCTGATTTCGACGATATTTTTGGAGATGTTTTGGTAACTAGACCCAATCGAAACGATGTATTGATAATTGGGGAAGAGTTTATCGTAAAATGGGAGATTTTAGGCGGTTTTGAATTAGTTACGATAAGCTTGTATAAAGGAAACGAACATGTGTATGCAATCGCATCAGCCGTAGAAAATGACGGAGAATATGAGTGGACCGTAGGGGATCTTGAGGAGGGCAACGATTATCATATTCGTATTTGGGACTGGATTGATTTTAACGGTGGTGACGATAGCGATTATTTTCGAATTGCTTCAAAAACTAGTTTATTGTACGAGCAAATCTTATTTCTTTCAATAATAATTGGAATTTCAGCAGGAATAGCTATTCTTGTTACTGTTTTTCTTAGAAGAAGATTTAGCTCAAAAAAATCTATCGCAGATCAATAAAGTCCAGTATGTTTAATTCTTCGTCAATAATAATTTTATCTTTATGCTTTTCGGTAAATAAATCCTCCATATCGGGCGGATGCATAAATTCCGTTTCCGTGTATATTTTATATTCGCAGATTATTTCGAACGCTTTTTTACCTTGGAAAGAGAACTCTTTAGGCTCTCCAATTGAGAGATCTGAAAGGCTTCTATACGATAAATGCCCACCACCTCCCGCATGCTCGCCAAGCTTGTAAACTTCGCTAATTTTTTCGCGTATTTTTTGTTCTAAAAGATTTTTCTCGCTCACTACTTCCAAATCTTTTTCTTATAATTCAGATTAATTACATCACTCTAATTCAAATTAGGTCATTAACGCAAAGATAAAGAAACCGTTCCAAATAGTACATAAACAACATATTGTAATGTCCCGAAAAATAGAGATCATTTGCGTGTCCAGCAAATGGAAGCCACAAAATGGCGCAATCATCGTTCCCTGCTTCGGAATATTTATCTTTTATGTCTTGTGAAACTAAAGCACACCCTAAATCGTTCATCCCCTGGAAAATGAAACACGGAAATGTGGTTGATGTGATGAAATAATTCTCGGGTTTTTGGAATTCGTCTCTCCCAGGAAGTCCGGAGTAATTATTCGCGGGATATATCGGAACCATACCTTTGATCGTAATGCCCGAGCCAAAAATATGATTATAACTCCCACTAGCAATTGCTAACGCAGTTGTACACGTTAAGTGCCCTCCCGCCGAGCCCCCCATCACGAAAACCGAACTTAAATCAGCGTTGTATAATTTGGAGTAATTATTTATTAAATTTTGCGTGAAAATTCCAATGTGTCTTATCATATCTTCAATATCAAAGTCACCTAAAACATAATCTGGAGTAGGAATAATACCACCTTCGGTTTCTTTTAGCCCATATTGAATGTCAAAAACAACATATCCTTGAGCAACTAAGTATTTATTCACTTGCATCATGTTAGCGAAGCCTTTATCGCCGTATCGCCACGAACCACCGTGGATTTTTATAATGATTGAGTTCTTCCCAGGTAAGTCGTCGCCACCTCCCTCTAAATAATACGCGTCGTAATGAAGTCTAATACCTTCGCCGCTGTAAAATTCCTTATCAATATCGATTTTACAGTCCTTTGGAGCGATTCCCAGAAAATGTTCTGGAAAGGAAAATTGACTCCCCATAAAATATTGGCTTTCAACTTCTGCAGGTATGTTGCTACGCCAATTGCTTCCAAACGAGCTAGCAAAATTCCCTTCCATTAAATTAATCGAATAGGGTACAAAAAATAGCGGTAATAAGAGAATAATCGTTAAGGTCAACCCAAGAATTGCGAAGCCGTAATGAAAGACCTTTCGCCAATTCCTTCTACTTATCGTCTTTATGAGCAGAAATGTAGCGCTTAGAAAAATAAAAGCAAACGCGATTGCAAACTGAGGTATTATCCCAAACACGAAACTTACGCCGTAACCAGGAAATAGTAATAGACGAGAAAGATACACTCCGCCCATTAAAGTGCTAAAGCAAATTCCCGCTAAAACTATTTTTAATGCGACTTTTACTGTGCGAGTTCTTTTTGTTTGAGTTCGATCCCCTTTTATCCCGATATCCCATACTTCTCGATTGTCGAGGTTTTTAACATCTAAATACGCAATAATACCTCCAAACGCGAAAATCCCGAAATTGCTTCCGTAGACTAAAGTATACCAGCCAATATTATCAATAAGTGCGTTAGAGTATGTAATTGAGATAAATAGATTTCCCAGTACCATAAATAACATCCCTAAAAATACGAAAACAGGGTAAATATAACATAATAAATTTAGCCTATTTCCAAAAATAGTCGTTTTATTGAGTTTTATTGAGTTTACATAAACAAGCAAAAAGTTCGCGAATAAGTCGACGAATAATATAATCCCAAAAATGTCCCAAGTTATGGAATAAATTGGTATCGCTACATATATGATTCCAAGCACAATACAAGCTAGGTTTAAAACTAAGGAAGCGTATGCAATGTTTTTTATGCTGAAATAAATATTCAACTTACTTTGAATCTCGTTCATGGTAGAAATTTTTCCAAACTTCTATATATAATTTCTATCTTACTCTCAACATTAACTATTCATGTATCGCGTTATTTATATAAAAAACAAAATAATCTATAATAAATAGGTGAGAATTTTGGTATTGTCAAAACGAGAACGCGTCATTAGGACTTTAGAGCTTGAGGAACCAGATATTATTCCGATCTTTTATTATGGAATCGAGAAAACAGGTACTGCGTATCAAGCCTTCATGGAATCTGAGGAGTATAAGAAAAACGAGAAGTATATTAAAAATTCCTATTCTCGTTTTAAAAATAATTGGGTTGGAGATATTACGGTTCAGCGATTCTTTAATGTGGATCTTTTTTCTATGGATCCATTTCGATCGAAAGTAAAATATTCTATCGTACAAAGTCCTCCTGGCGCTCCAGGTTGTGTTCTAGAGACTGCTGGTGGTAGATTATTCAAAATAAAACCTCAAGTTGGAACCGGAAAACCTTACCTATGGTATATGGATGGTTATTACAAAACGCCAGAAATACGCAAGAAATATTGGGACGAATATGGCAAACCTTCGGAATTAATAGACGATAAAATAAATTATTCTCCAAAAGTATGGAACGAATATGTGGAAAGTCTTTCCCCCTACCTTTATCCAATGGCTAATTTGGGCGTAAATTTGCACGAGGCTTTATTTGAAGGAATGACAATGTCTCGGGTTATGTATTATATGCGTAAAGATCCCAAGCATATTCATGAAGTAATGACTGAATATACAAAAACGGGTTTAGAAATAATAAAGCGATTATCAGAAGCAGGGGTTGAAGTAGCGTTTTATGGGGATGATCTTGGCTCAAAGGGAAAATCGATATTTTCTCTTAAAAGTTTCCGCGAATTTATACTGCCATATTATAGACAACTATATCAAGCGTGTAGGAAAAGAGGCATTTTTATTATTCAGCATTCTTGTGGTTATATTGACAACCTATTACCAGATATGGTTGATGCTGGATTACAGGGCATTCAAGCGCTAGAACCAGCTGCTGGCGTTGATTTAGCGAATTTAAAAGAAACCCTTGGAGACCGATTATGCTTCTTAGGAGGAATGGATTCGACTAAAATACTTAATTTTGGGTCACCTAAAGATATTGAAGAAGATGTGAAAAAGTGTATTAAGGCAGCGGGTGTGGGTGGTGGTTATTTTGCTGGACCAAGTCATGACATATTAAATGTCCCTTGGGAAAATCTTTTAGTATTTCATGCAGCCTTAGAAAAATATCGTAAATACCCACTAAATTTTTGATAATTAACGATGTGAAATAAATGGATTTAGAAAAAATAACTGAATTAATCGTTGAGTTAGAACTTGACGAAATTGATAGTGCGGTTCAAGAAGCGTTAAACGAAGGAAAATCCGCTTTCTCGATATTAGATGCACTCACTAAAGGAATGAATAAAGTTGGTAAATTATACGAAGAAGACGAATATTTTTTACCTGAACTAGCGCTTGCTGGAGATACCATGAACGCTGCTTTAGAAATTCTTAAACCTATACTCGAAGCTGAGAGCGCAGATTTAGAACAAGAACAAGTTGTTTTGGCTACTGTGAAGGGTGATAATCACGATATCGGGAAAAATATTTTATGTTCTTTATTATTAAGTGCTGGCTTTAAAATACACGACTTAGGAAAAGATGTAGACGAAAAGATAATCGTAGAAAAAGTAAAGGAAACAGGAGCAAAGATCGTCGCTTTAAGTTCCCTCTTATCAACAACTGTTGTGCACATAAGAGATGTCAACAAAGCTTTAAAAGATGCCGGATTAAGAGATGATGTTAAGATTATCGTTGGTGGAGCTCCTTTAGACATGGATCTTGCCAAAAGATTCGGAGCCGATGATTTTGCCGACACCGTTGTTGAAGGAGTAAGACATATTAAAGAACTTGCGAAAATCCCCGTAAAAGTAAAAGAATAATATAAAAATACTACTTTATCCTTTTTTTATTAATTTTATCGCGTTGTAAGGGCAAAGAGGAACGCAAACACCGCATCCATTACATTTGATTATATCAATTGTTGCAAGTGAAGAGATGTACCCAATTAAGGATTGTGGTATCGCGTTTTCTGGACATTTTTCGACGCAAACACCGCATCCTATGCAATCTCTTAGGTCTAATTCTACAATGTAAGAGATTGTGGTGGTTTTAGTCATGAACTTAATACCAATCCCACTTTAAAAAGGCGTACGGAAGGAATTTTCCTGGGTCCACCTCGGCTACTACAGAACCTCTCAGCATGGAATTGTTTCCCTCTTGGTACATCCCGCCAAGTATTCTGACGATCTCCACTTCCGCCCAAGGATCGTGAATAGAAGAACCAAGTTTAATCTCTGCTTCCCCCATTAAAAATAGACTTGGTCGGAATATTGTTTCTTGCTTAATTAAGCGTGGATTATAGTCAAATACTGAATTACCCTCAGGAGCCCAAAAATGCTTGAAGTTGTAAGCTACTGCTGCCGGATTTTTCATTTTAGCTGGAA
>JAHQWX010000139.1 GCA_029856375.1 Promethearchaeia archaeon
TGTTCCGATGCTTTTGACATTTTTCTTTCACTTTAATGATTGTTATTATGAATTATTTTCTTTCTTTTAACCATTCTGTAAATTGTTTCGTTTTTTTACCACGCCAAATCGCATTTTTCCCTGTTTCGTTTTTAAACTCCTCAATTAGAGCTTCCTCATCAGGAACCGCTTTCTTAGCCGGTGCTTTCTTAGCCAGTGCTTTCTTGGTAGGAGCTTCCTTGGCAGGAGCTTTCTTGGCAGGGGCTTTCTTGGCTGGATCTTTCTTGGCAGGTGCCTTCTTTGCTGGTTTAGAAGTTTCCTTAAATGCTTTAGCCTTCAATATCAATAAGTCAAGATTCATTGCTAATCCGTGGTCGCTTTTGCTGGGATCTATTCCATCGTCTCCAAACTGAAATTGGACGATGTTCTTATTAGCATTTCGTACAGTATTATCGTTCTCCACGATGACATCTTGTAAAGCGTTAACTAGGCGTCTTTGCATGTATCCACTTGTGCTAGTTCTAACAGCAGTATCAACTAAGCCTTCTCTCCCGCCCATTGCGTGGAAGAAGAATTCTTCTGGATTTAAACCTTTTCGATACGATGAAGAAACAAATCCTCTTGATTTTGGGGATAAATCCTTAACTTTAAAATGAGGTAAAGTACGATTAAAATAGCCTCTATGAATTCTTTCACCTCTTATTGCCTGTTGCCCAACCACGGCTGCCATCTGTCCTAAGTTTAAAGGGTTACCTCGAGCCCCAGATTTAGTCATAATGACTGAATGAGCTTGATCTCCAATGTTTAGCGCGGCAATCGTCTCTGCTTTTTTTCTTGCATCGTTTAAAATGCCTCTTATTCTTAATTCCAACGTTTCTTTTAATGTTCTTCCGGGTGCTCGGGAGAGAACATTTTCGTCTTTATGATAATAAGCTTTAATCAAAACTTCGCATTTTTCATTAGCTTCTTCGAGAGCTGAGTTAATTTCTTGCATTGCATCTGCTTTTACAAAAACTTCGTCTAATCCAATTGTAATACCATTCTTCCGTATAATATAAAGAAGCATCTGTGTTGCATTATCTAAAAATTTCCTTCCCCTTTCGTTTCCATGATCTTTAATGATTCTCTGTAAAATACTATTTGGTTTCATGGCGCCAAAAGTTGCCTCGTCAATCGTTCCAGTTAAAAGTTTTCCATTTTCAATGTGAACATAAGCATCGTATTCGCAATTATCTTCTTTACATTCGTCGCATTTCTTACAGAACTTTGACCTTTCTCTTAAATTTAAATCTACAGGAAACAGGGCACTAAAGATCTCTTTTCCAGTATACATGGGTTCTGGATCTAACATGATTGGAGTTAAATCAGTTAATGAAAAATCGGGATTTGTCTCAAAAATCCTGCCCATATATAGCAATTTAAGTGTATCTTTTATGTTGTAAATAGACTCCCTACTAGTGAATTGATATACGGTCGAAACAAAATCTTGAATACCACCAATAATTGGTCCCCCAAATCGAGGAGATAGCATATGCTCTTGGACTTTTAACAGTAATTCCGCTTCAGTTCTTGCTTCCTCGCTTTGTGGAACATGTAAATTCATTTCATCGCCATCAAAATCAGCGTTATAAGGAGGGCATATCGATAAATTCAACCTAAATGTTTTCCCATCCATAATTTTTACTTCGTGGGCCATAATAGACATTCTGTGAAGAGATGGTTGCCGATTAAATAACACTAGATCGCTATCGTTCAGGTGTCTCTCAACGATATACCCCGAAGCTAGTGTTTCTGCAATTACTTCGGGATTTTTTACATAGCGAAGATCTATTCTTCGTCCATCGTTCCTAATTATATAATTCGCTCCGGGATGAAGAAAAGGTCCATTTAAAACTAATAACTTCATCTCTTCTATGTTCCAAGGATTAACGTGCGTAGGTATGGTTAAAATTTTGGCAATTGATTGTGGCACCCCCACATCATTAATGCTTATGTGTGGATTAGGAGAAATTACGCTTCTTGCCGAGAAGTCGACTCGTTTGCCACTCAAATTACTCCTAAATCTACCTTCTTTTCCTTTTAGCCTTTGCGTTATTGTTCTTAACGCCCGACCAGAACGATGTCTTGCAGGTGGAATTCCTGAAACTTCATTATCAAAATAAGTGGTAATATGATATTGTAATAATTCCCATAGATCTTCAACAATAAGATGAGGAGCTCCAGCATCAAGGTTTTCTCTTAACCTTTGATTAATACGAATAACATCTACTAATTTGTGAGTCAAATCATCTTCAGATCTTATCCCACTATCAAGAGTAATTGATGGTCTCACACACACCGGGGGAATAGGTAATACTTCTAAAATCGTCCATTCTGGTCTTGCAGCAGTTGGTGAAATCCCCATTATCCGGAGATCGTTATCCATAATCTTCTTTAATCGCTCTTTCATATCCATTGGCGTCAATCGTCGACTACCTTGCCCCTCTGATTCTTCGTAATATGTTGTGGGTTTTTCAATAACAATTTTCTTCTTTCTCGCACCACAATAGGGGCATTTTTTTGTCTTTCTTGCCATTTTAAATATAATCTTGGTCAGTTCTTCGTCGTTTTCGAAATATGTTGCGCGATGCTTCTCTTGCTCTTTTTGATATTTCTCTTTTTCTTCCTCTGTGAGCATTAATTTTGAACATTCGGGGCATATGCTTCGGAGAATTTTAAGTATCTTTTTTGCATATCCGACATGCACTATCGGTCTACTGAGCTCAATGTGACCAAAATGCCCCATACATTGGCTTACAAGATTACCGCAAGTCTGACATCGCTGCCCAGGTTCGATTGTCCCGAGCCGTTGGTCCATTAAACCCGAAGGGATTGGTAATCCATCTTCGTCGTATGTGTCTGCAGTTACAATTCTAGCTGCTGACATCTTCCGAATTTCTTCGGGGGATAAAATTCCAAATTTTATTTTTTCAATTACTTTAGTCTTTAAGTAACTCAAGAGATTGACTCCTCAAAATTTAAATTTAAATATCTGTAAAATTTCCACAAAATTAAATTGTGGTTCAAATTGCCTTTTATGGTACGATGAGTTTTTCTAATTATATCAATACAACGCGATGAGAACAAGTTAAAACTAATCTCCAGCTAAAGGTTAGTTATGATTTTTCATGAAGCAAATCTTAAAAATTTTTCTAAAAAATAAATCTTAAATGCGTAAATCGCAACCTAATTTTTATATGTAACATTATTTAATGCGATGAAAATATCGAAGTATTTGAAAAAAACATCTGTCGTAATTATATTAATGCTAATTTTAGCCTCATCTCTCATTTTTAGTATCAATAATATAATTGATTTACCACTCGATTCGACTATCGTGGGAGAACAAGAGCTTATCATAGAACTACTCGCTTCTTTTTTGTTAATCGAAACTCCATTACAATTTAACCAAGATTTGCTTGTAATATATCTTTCCTGGACACTAAACGTACTTATATCTTCCATAATATTAGCAGATCCTAAAAAAGTTGTTTTTAGAATTAGTTCAATTATGTTTTTTATTTGTTTCTTTCTTTTTGTTTTTGGATTTCGTCATTCTCCAATATATTTCAATCAATATTTTTCGGTAATGATTGTCCAGGTGTTATTATTAATATCGTACCTTGTGATCCTATCAATTATTTTCTCATTGTTAACTCAAAAAATATCAGAGAAATATAAAAGCAGTGATATCAGAGATGTAAAAATTGAAACTCTCGTAAAGAACAATAGAATTACATGCCCTCACTGTGGAACTAAATACGAATCTGTTCCGCTCTATTGCTATAACTGTTCCAAAAAAATAAAAATTGAACATGAAGAAATATAACCGAATATTTATCTTCGATTAATTAGAAAAAAGATTTTCCATCGCGAATTGATACTCCCGACAAAAATTTTCTTAGAAATAAAAAAAAAGACAGAAAACCGTGAATTATTAAAATATTTCAAATTTTCTTTAACTTAAAAAAGAAAATTTCTTCAAAATCGTTCGATATGCTCTTAGAAACCAGATACTAGAAAAAAATCAAAACTCAAAATGAAAAGATTTCCTCATCTTATTTCTAAGTAAAATTTAAGATAAAGCATAGTATTTTTCTTTTAAAGCGTAAATTTTAAATTAAAATTGTTTTAAACTGATAGGTCCTGAGATCTGACCTAAAACCGATGTAGTAAATTTCCGACAAAAATTTTAGATAATAAATGTAGAGTGAAAATTAACCAATTTGTCGTGTGGGACTCAGAGTTTTCCATAATCTTTATATAGTAGATAATCAATAATATTTTATAGATAATAGAAATTTATCGAAAAAACTAATTACTAACTAAAAAAATTTAAGCGGAGGTTATAAATTATGGCATTTGCATGGTCTCCACTACGCTCACTTATGAAAAAAGCTGGCGCAGAAATTGTAAGTAGAAATGCGGTAGATAAATTAATGGACTTTTTAGAAGATAGAGCCAAAAAGCTTACAACTTGCGCAATTGACATCAGCAAGCATAGTGGGAGAAAGAAAATAACCAAAGAAGATATGAAACTTGCCATTGGTATGATTTAGGCAATCTGAATATTTTCTTAAGAATTTTAATTTTTTTTTCTATTTTTTTTTTATTTCTTAATTGTTATAGATTGGTGAATTTAATCAATATTAGGGCGAAGATCGTACATCTCCTAATCCTATATAATCAAATAATTTTATAAAAAAGAAAAATTAAATAAAAAATTATGATTTCTTAACATTTCTTCTATAGTGAGTAAGTATAATCATAAACGACACAATGGCGATGCCAAGTAAGAAGAATAAAGGATATCCTGGGACTTGATATGTCGTTTTGTATGTACTAAAGAAAATGATTCTGTTATTTTCACTTGTTCCAACATATATCATAAACTTACTTAAAACTCCATCGTCTACCTCATTTTTAAAATACTCAACGATCAATGTTTCTTTATCATCTTCACTAGTAGCATCAGTCTCAAATATATATTGTACCACGCCCAATTCTGCAACTTCTTGGGATTCTTTATATTCAAATTCTTTTGCACTGATTGAATCTTCACTCTCCTTAAAACTTAAAGCTAAAGGTAACTCTGATAACTTACCCATTTGTTCTAAATATGGTGATGTACTATTAAATAAACTTTCCAAGGACCTTTGTATCAAAATATTATCGCCAGTAGGTACAACTATAGGAATAAAATAATGCCAAGTAGGCGATTGTTCCCACCCAAGTACATAATTAGGCGATGTGTACATAGTGAAGTAATCGCTGTTAAAGGATAATGCGTATCCTCTTGTGCTAGTTGGATTTTCGGGATCGTCTGGAAAATCTGGTGCTTGATAAGTAGAAATTGCAGAATTGTTACCATAAGAAATTGCTATTCCTTCTGTTTTTTTAATGGTCGCATTTTCAAATTCGACATCTGCATATACAGCCGGAAAATTATATGTATTTAATTGGATACTATCAACCCACGCGTAAGATGGAGAACCAGCGCCAAGCGTTTCTAATTTAAACTCCAACTTATTTATTAAATTTGAACTAAATAATCGCGTTCCAGAGTTTTTTCTTTTATTCCCATCGTTTTGATCACCTGTAATAATAAAACTCTCTTTTGGCTTTAAACTTCCAGATTTTTCTTGCTGAATCGTGAGATTATACAAATCGTTGAATGCATCGTAAAATATTTTTACTTTAAACCATCCATGGATGTTTGTCTCACTTGCGTTATACACGGAGTAGAAATCCCGAGTTTTTGTTGTATCAT
>JAHQWX010000140.1 GCA_029856375.1 Promethearchaeia archaeon
AAAATCAATTTCCATGTCGTACCTTAAATCGTCGCCCTCTCGAGGGACATTTCTTCTTGCTGTTCCTCTCGAGCTACTTGCTCTTCGATTGGAGAACACATCAAAAATATCTCCCAAATCGTTGAAAAAATCAAAACCTCCCGAAGACCCTTGTCCTCCTCTAAAATTTTTAAAGAAATCGTTAAAATCTCCTGGATTCCCAGATGATGTGTATACATAGGTGCCATCGGGAGTTTGATAAAAATTGCCTTGCCCTCCTCCTGGAGCTTGCTGGTAATAGGATGAACGATCGCCCTCAACTACTCCAAATTTATCGTACATCTCCCTTTTTTTATCATCGCTAAGGACGCTATAAGCTTCATTAATTTCTTTAAATTTTTCCCCAGATTTTGGTTCGTCTGGGTTTACATCGGGGTGATACTTTCTTGCCATCTTACGGAAAGCGCGCTTAATATCTTCCTTTGAAGCACCTTTGTCAATCCCTAACGCTTTATAATAATCCTTTTTTGGCAAACTCCTTCACCCACCTTAAGTAATAGAAAAAAATAAAAATTAATAAAAAAAAACAACTTATTTACGCTTCTTCAAAATCTGCATCTACCACATCGTCTTGACCTGAAGCCTTTCTATATTGATCGGCTTGTTTTTCGTGTTCTGGTCTAGCGTCGTACTGCGCTCCACCCATGTCACTTGGTATGCCTCCCATTCCTCCAGGATATCCTCCTTGTGCTTGACCTTGTCCATAAATTCGAGAAGATACTTGGTGTAAAGCGTTTTGTAAATCTTCCATCGCGGTTTTAATCCTCGATGCGTCGTCCCCTTCGTACGCTCCCTTCAGCGCAAGGACTTTTTGCTCGATATCTCCCTTTAAATCTCCAACTTTATCTTCGTGCTCTTTCATTATTTTTTCGGTCTGATATATCATCGATTCTGCTTGGTTTTTCAATGAAACCAATTCCTTCTTTGCTTTATCCTCTTCCGCGTATCTCTCTGCTTCGCTGATTTTTGCCTTGATATCTTCATCGGACATTTTAGTTGAAGCAGTGATGGTAATACCCGTTTGTTTTCCAGTTCCTTTATCTTTCGCTGTAACATTTAAAATGCCATTTTCATCTATATCAAATGTGACCTCTATTTGCGGAACCCCTCTTGGAGCTGGTGGTATTCCTGTCAAGTGAAATGTCCCTAATGTTATATTATCGGTAGCCATTGGTCTTTCTCCTTGAAGTACATGGATTTCAACTGCAGGTTGGTTGTCTGAAGCGGTGGAAAAAACTTCAGTTTTTCTCGTAGGAATAGTCGTATTTCTCTCAATTAATCTCGTAAAAACGCCTCCCAATGTCTCGACACCTAAAGATAAAGGCGTAACATCTAAGAGCAATAGATCCTTGACTTCGCCAGTTAAAACACCACCCTGTACTGAAGCTCCCAGGGCAACACATTCCATCGGATCAATTCCGTGTTCAGGTGCCTTACCAAAAAGTTCTTGGAACTTTCTTTGGACGCTAGGCATTCTTGTTGGACCTCCGACTAATAGAATCTTGCTTATATCTGAAGGCTTTAAGTTTGCATCGCTTAAGGCTCTTTTTATGGATGTTTCTAATTTCGTTAAAATTGGACTGATTAAACTCTCAAGTTTTGCTCTGGTTAATGACAAGTTTAAGTGTTTTGGTCCATTAGCATCAGCAGAAATATAAGGTAAATTGATCTCAGTGTTTAAAGTCGTTGACAATTCGATCTTTGCTTTCTCAGCTGCTTCTCTTATTCTTTCCATTGCTTTAGAATCCGCTCTCACATCAATTCCTTGTTCCTTTTGGAATTCCTTAGCGATATGATCAACTAATATCCGATCCATGTCAGTACCTCCTAGTTGCGTATCTCCGGCAGTTGAAACGACTTCAAATACCTTATTGTCCATTTCGAGAATTGTAACATCAAAAGTACCTCCTCCCAAGTCTAATACAGCGATTTTCATGCTTACATCTTCTTTATCTAAACCGTAAGCAACCGCAGCTGCAGTAGGCTCGTTGATTAATCTTCTAACATTCAATCCAGCGATCTTTCCCGCGTCTTTCGTCGCTTGTCTTTGATTATCGTTAAAGTAAGCAGGAACTGTGATAATAGCGTCAGTTACTTCCCCTCCTAAAAAGGCACTCGCGTCTTCTTTTATTTTCCTTAAAATCATCGCTGAGATTTCTTGAGGAGTATAATCCTTGCCATCAATATTGACCTTGTAACTCGTACCCATTTTTCGCTTAATCGCAGTAATAGTTCTATCCGGATTCGAAATCGCTTGTCTTCGAGCAGGCTCACCAACAAGTCTTTGACCATCGTTTGTGAATGCAACTACACTTGGAAAAGCTTTGCCTCCAATGGTTAATCCTTCGGCACTTGGTATGATTTTCGGCTTCCCGCCCATCAATACGGCTGCAGCAGAGTTTGAAGTACCTAAATCTATTCCGATTATTTTTCCCATTTTAAATTTCCTCCTTATGTAATTTTTAATATTTTGTTAATTTTACTTTGTCAATGATTAATTGACAATCATTATTTATAAAAGAGTAAATTACATATTTAAATCTTTCGATTTCAAAAACTAGACTAAAAACGCAATAACACCTAAATTGAATACAATTAGTTTAGTAAAAATTAGAAATAAATGAAAAAATCCTTAACTGTGCGAGCTATTCATCAATTAAATATTAGATTTTCCTTAATTGAATCATTATATGGATTTTGTTTTTTTGAGATTACTAACAACCTTCAGATATGGTTTCGTTGATTTTATGATAATTTTCGTCTTGTTTTTGCCTCGAGCGCGAAGTAATAGACTTTTCTGTTTGGCTCATTAAAGATTTTGCCCGTTTTCTACCTGCTTTTAGGTTCTTTATTAATTCATCTCTATTTAATCCTCCGGATAGAATAATTGGTATCTGGACGATTTCATTAGGATTCAACGTTCCTAAGTTCCACGATAAAGCAGAGGTAATTTCTCCAGGAGCTTTTTCAACTTTATTCCTTAATTCAAACGAGTTTCCCTCCAAATCGATATTGTTAGAAATCGTTATCTCATATGCATCTGGTTGACTAATGGAACAGAACCCAGCGTAAGCGTTAGAATCGTCGTATTGTAAAATGATTCCTTCTTCCGCATAATATTCGCCGAAATCGTTATCGAAACCGTCAAGTCCATTTATATCGAAGTCAATAAACATATAGAGCACGACTTCTTCCAATGTTAGCCAAGTGGTATTTCTAAACGAAAAGAAAGCAATCGAATAAGGTTTTTTAAATTGGAACACGTCGACATACTTTCTAATGTATAATGATTGCGAAGTGTCAATATTGTCTATTTTAAGATTCTTGCTTTTAATTTCTCGTTTCATATATTCGTTAATATCAAGATCGATAGTTACTCGATTTACTGTTGGACCAGTTTTTGAATTTACTAACTTATATATTGGAGTTGGTTCGATATTTTTAAGTAATACGAGCGAATTCTGTCCTTGAATATCTGAACGCCTACATTTAAACCAAGGACCAGAAAATTCTTCCTTGCCCAAATAGAATAACTGTTTTTCTTTATATGACATCTCCCGTATTGAAAAGCCAAACAAGTATCCCCGATTATTTCAAGCTATCCAAACGTTGTTAAACAGTACTTTTAACAAACTCCTTAGTCCACCTCCATCTTTTTTTTAAAGTTTACTGTTCCATGAGAAATAAATAAAAATGAGTTTAAAATGTTATTGGTAATATTTTAACATAGCCTTACACGCTTTCTAAAATGCGGTACGCTATGTAAGTAAAAGCGTCCTGAACATTCTCTCCAGTTTTAGCGCTTGTTTCAATAAAATGAAAACCATATTCTTGCGCTTTATTTTTAAGATCCTCTGCACTTACCTGTATTTGATCGACTAAATCGGATTTATTTCCTATAAGTACCACGGGAAGTCTGTCGATTTCTGGGATTGATTTTTTCATATCTTTATACCATAATCCCACTGCATCTAATGTCTCCTTTCTCGTACGATCTACGACGATAAAAATAGAATTTGTACCGTTATAAAACCTCCGTCTATAAGGTTCCATTTGATTGAATTGGCCACCTATATCCCACAAGATAAAATTTATTGAACAATCTTTGCTTAAACTTATCCCTTTTTTTGAGATATCAACGCCTAGCGTGGCAATATAGGTATCTGAAAATTGATCCTCAACAAATCTTCGAACAAGACTGGATTTACCCGCTTGAAAACTCCCAGTAACAATTAGTTTAGTGGAATATATCCCTTTTGGTAACCTTCCTTCTCTCATATTCCCCATGACTTTGACAATTTCGGGGATTTGTATAGAGATGTTTTCCTCTCCTTCAATGATTCTCTTTATTTTCTCAGATATATGTTGTGAATAGACTTTTAATTTAATGTCCGCAGTATCTCTCATAGCAATACTCGTTAGCAAGGCTTGACTTCCGGCCGCACAATAAGCAAATTTTTGCGTTTCTGCAGAAGTTATGTGGAAAAAATCGGATTTCGTGCCAAATTCCTCCTTTATCCGAGAGATATACGAATCGATCATTGCTGTGGTCGCCCCTACGACATCTTCCGCAACATCCTTCATCTCGGAAGCAATAATCAATCCATCTCGATCGACAACTGCAACTGCGATAAGATCCAATTCGTCTCTATAGGATTTTAAAAGCGATTGTAAAGTATCGAGATCCATAGTATCGTTATATTTTTTGTTTAATTAGTTAATAAAACGGTTCTTATTATTTTTATATATAACCTTAACAATATAATTGTTCTTACTGCTGATAAAAACACAATTTTTAAGAGAAAAGAGAGTAAAAATGCTCGAGGAGTCTATGCTCGCTCTAATATTCGATAAGCAATATAATAGAAAGCGTCTTGAACATTCTCTCCAGTTTTAGCGCTTGTTTCAATATAATGAAAACTATACTCTTGAGCTTTTTTTTCAATATCTTCAGTACTTACTTGTATCTGATCGACTAAATCCGACTTATTACCAATAAGAACAACTGGGACTGTCTCAATATTTTCAACTGATTTTTTAATTTCTCGATGCCACATTTCAATAGCGTCAAATGTATCTTTTCTCGTTCTATCATATACAATAAAAATGCAATTCGTGCCACCATAAAATCTACGCCAATGAGGCTCCATTTGTTTCATTTGTCCTCCAATATCCCATATAATGAAATTTAAGACGCATTCATTGCTCATTTTTACTGGATGTTTAGTTATATCGACTCCAATGGTAGCAATATAACTATCTGCAAATTTATTCTCTACAAATCTCCTAATCAGACTCGTTTTTCCAACTTGGTGGTTACCTGTGACTATTAATTTAGTTGCATAATTTCCTTTTGGGAGCTTTCCATCTCTCATAGTCCCCATTATTTTTACGATTTCCGGGATCTCTGTGGAAATATTCTCTTCTCCTTCGATAATTTTTTCCACTTTTTCGGAAATATGCTGAGAATAGACCTTTAGTTTTATATCTGTGATATCTCTCATAGCAATACTGGTCAGTAGTGCATCGCTTCCCGCTGAACAATAGGCAAATTTTTGATCTTCTGCAGAAGTAATGTGGAAAAAAGTGGTTTTAGTTCCGAACTCCTCTTTTATTCGAGAGATATACGAATCAATCATTGCCGTAGTCGCGCCTACGATGTCCTCCGCAACATCCTTCATCTCAGAAGCAATAATTAATCCGTTTCGATCAAC
>JAHQWX010000141.1 GCA_029856375.1 Promethearchaeia archaeon
AAAGCTGCGCAAGTAGAATTATCAAATCGGAATTTTTAAAATTTTAATTATATTTCTTTTTTTTTTGTTCCTTTCGATTCTAACCGATTAAGTAATCAATTTCAGATCCTCTTGGACTATCTAGGCAAATAAAACTTGCATAAAGCGCATTGATATACCATCATTCGTCGGGTTGGACCAAGAATAACGAATGAATTCTTCATTTCCCCTCCGCATTTGGGGCAATGTCTTACGAATGCTTCCCTCACTTGCTCTAACGCAGTTAATAGATTGGATTCTAACAAGCTTGTTTTCGGCGACATTCTAGAAGGAGAAACGCTTAAATCGATTTCGGGCGTCCATTCTAAATCGGTTACCTCGTCAAATTCGGAAAACGATTCAAACTCGATGTCGTTGTACTCTTCGAATTCAATTAAGTCGTTTTTATTCTCTTTGATAGAAGCAGGAGTTTTTGCGGCGGATTCTATTAAAAAAGGAGCGGTTTTTTCAGGTTTTTTGGCCACGATAACTGTTGTTTTAATTTTGGCTGGTTTCTTCTTGGTAGTTACAATTTTTTGCCTTTTTTTCCAATTTAAGTAGATTTTTGTGATTCTATCGTGCCAGATCGCGTGTCGTCCGGTCGTATCTTCGAACACTTTCATTAATTCCGATTCCTCCAGCTCGCTTAAATCGTCTGGCGGAGCGAGTTTCGGTTTCGCCTTTTTAGGAGTAGCTTTTCGTTTTGACGCAGAGCTTTTCTTTTTAGTAGGAATTTTTAATCCCGCCAGAGTTAGAATGTTTCTTAATTCTAATAAGTCTTTACGAAAATATAAGTCCTTATACTTTTTAAAAAAGTAAGATATTCGCGTAACATAATCGCATGATTTTTTTGAAAAAACGCGTAGTAAAAGTGGAACAAAATAGGAATGAAGAGTTGGGATTATTTAAACTTGTTTTCCAACACCGTAATAGGTAAAATACGCGCCTGTGGCTATTAATATTAGCTGAATTAACCCCGATACCAACCTGATCGTGGATTCGGTCACTTCAGTGGGAGAAATCAAAGGAGCTAAAAGATTTGTTGTAACGATCATCAAAGCCACAGACCATAAAAGAATGACTCCGATCGTGAAATATCGCCATTTCTTAGACAGCTCTTTATCTTCAAATTGCCTTGAAACCTTCAGACTGAAGAAGATAGAAAGCACAAGAGTAACCGCAGTAATTATAAGCACATACGCTGTAGAGAGCGGGTACCAAACTGGGGATTTTTGGACATATACGGGTGGATTGTAATTTATTGAATCTAATTCAATGGAAACCACAGCAGTATCGGGCATTATATAGAGCATAGATAGCAATACTGCGTACGAAACTATGATGATAATCTGTTTTGGTGTATTAATCACCTTTTCAGATTTTTCGATTATTAAGATAAATAACAGCAAAAAGATCAAACCCATAGTCATTACGATATAGGCAAGGATATTGAAAAACTCGACCAACCCTTGAAGCAAGGGGATGTCAATAGGAGCGTAAATGAAGTTTATCACTGGTGCTCCTGCTCCGCTTAGGAAGAAAAAAGCCGAGAAGATCTGATTTAACCGTTTTTTAGGATTTCTCTTAAGCATCTTAATGCCTACATAGATCATGAACACACATAATGTTCCTTGGACTATGTATACTTGTATAAATCGAGTTGTACTCATTACCATTTCATACCACGCTCGTTTGCTCTATTGATTATTTTTGAATTGGATATTATATTTAATCAAACTTTAGATATATAAGATTATGTATTGTTTAATTAAATCGTTTGAAAATATTTATATGGGATTGCATAGCGATAAATGCGACAGCTACGACAAGGTATCCACCAATCTTTACATTTTTGCGGTTTTTAAATTTTTCTTAATATTTTTTATATTTAGTACTTATATTTTCAATACAATAACATTAAAATTGAGTATTAATTAATTCAATATGGGAAAGCAAATGAAAGTTCTTCAGCCTGAAACGATTGTCATCAGACCTCCAGTTGAAGCGTACTCCCTTTTGATTCCGGTTACGGGAGGGTGCTCGTGGAACACGCAGACGGGAGGATGTAGATTTTGTGGTACTTATAAAGGTATTTATGGCGGAGTTCAGCCATATGCTATACGACCCTTAGAAGATGTTCTCGCAGATATTGACATATACGCCGAAAGACATTACGACGGTTTTCCAGTTTTTTTAGCTGGAGGAAATCCAACATCTTTACCAACGGAACATTTAGCAACGATTGTAAGGTATGTGAGAGAAAGAATCAAAAATGTCCCAAGGATAAGTTGTTACGCGAGAGCCCTAGACATCCTGAGAAAAACTGATGAAGAACTAAGAATTTTAGCTGAAGCCGGTCTTGACATAGTTTATATGGGTTTAGAGAGCGGGTCCGATAAAATACTCCGCATGATGAGAAAGGGAGTGAATTCTAAGGGATATATTAAGGCGGGTAAGAGATTAATGGATGCTGGTATTAAATTATCCTTATATATCATTATTGGGTTGGGAGGCTACAAGTATAGCGAAGAGCACTGTTTAGAGACAGCGAAAGTCCTTACGGAAATTAATCCAACTATATTTCGATTTCGAACGTTACATATAGTACCCGGAAGCGAGATTTATAAAGATGTGCGAGAGGGGAAATTTGAGTTATTAAGGCCGATCGACAATGTTAAAGAAGAGTATTTAATTATCAAGAATCTAGGACCGAATGTTACATCAGCTGTAAGAAACGACCACATTTCAAACTATTGTGATTTCGAATCAGAAAATATTAAGGAAGATCGCGAAATGGTCTTGAAATATTTAGAAGAGCTCCTAGATAATCCAAGAATACAAAAAGCACAGCGAAAGCTTCTTACTCGAATGTAGAGTTCTTTATTTTTTTGCGCAAGCCCATAAGTTTAAGAAGAATTCAAAATACCCCATTTGAATATTCTCCTGTTTAAAATTAGCCTTAAGTAGGAGGTTATTAAGTTCTATTAAATTAAAAGCTTTCTTATGCTCTTCAATCTCATCTGGGCTTACTAAGTGAAGTTTGGCCATTATTTTAAGGGGAATGTCGCTCCACATTGCAGGAGTTGTTATTATGAGGATTCCTCCTTCATTTAGCATAGAATAGCTTTCCTTCAAAACTTTCAATAATTGGACTGAATCTAAATGTTCTATGAATGCTAGCATCGTAATCACATCAAAATAGTTGTCTTTAAACGGTAAATCCAAATTGGCACAAATGTCGTGCTGTTTTAAATGGAGATGAAGAGATTTGATCTCCATTTCTTTAACTTCTTGATCGATTCCGCATTTAACATCAAAATCTGAGTTTATGAGAAAGAGCGGATAAGATCCACACCCGATATCTAAAATATATTCGCTCTTTTTGAATTTTTTTATTATTTTCTGGGCTCTTTTCATCCTTTGGATAGAAAGAAATTTTTCTAATAAACCGAACCCTCTAGTAACTTTTTCAGATGACATTTTGGATTTAAATTAAAATTTATCCTAAAATTTATTTGGGCTAAAACAGTTATATTTTTAATAATTTATATATTCTTAATAATTTATTTAAGAAATAAAAAGAAGAGTAAGTGGCGATTTTCAATGCCCGGAAACTATAGAAAAAAAATTCTCGCAGATCAAGGTTGGATGCACGCGTTTGACGATGTCCTGATAAAGCCTGGTTTCACGAGTTTCGATCCAAATGAAGTAGATATCTCAACAAGCTTGGGACCTTACAATTTTTCAATTCCAATCATGTCTGCTGCGATGGATACTGTTACAGAAGAGAGAATGGCGATTCAAATGGCCTTACTAGGAGGACTCGGAGTTATTCACCGAAACTGCTCGTTTGAAAAAAGACTTGAAATGGTTAAAAAAGTCAAGAGAGCTCGTGGATATATGGTCGAGAATGTAGCAACAGTTCCTCCCGATTGTTCCATATTAGAAGCAAAGTCAAGAATGGAACAGTTCGAAATTAGCGGTTTAGTAGTTGCTGACGATCAGCAAAAAGTGATTGGCGTTGTAACTTCGAGGGATTTACCATTTGATAAGAAAATGATGAATCATGGTCTCGTTAAAGATATAATGACTAAGGACGTAATAACTGGAAAAGAAGGCATTACAAGAGAAGCTGCTGCTGAATTGCTGTATAAACACCGTATAGAAAAACTGCCAATCGTAGACGACGAATGCAAACTCGTGGGTTTAATTACCACCAAAGACCTTAAACCAGACTTTCCAAAGGCATCCCTTGATAAAAGGGGGAGATTACTGTGCGCTTTGGCTATTTCTCCGGTAATGCCTGAAAAGAAAGAGGAGATTAAGATATTCAAAGAAATTGCACAATATGTCGACATTTTCTTCGTTGATGTAGCCGATTTCTATAAGAAGAAAGATATCGAGGGAGTTAAGGAAATAATGGACAATCTTAATGCGAGTTTCGTTCTAGGAAATATAGGAACATTTGAAGCAGCAGAATTCCTTCTAACAAAAGTTGATTACGATCGAGATAAATTCATTGCATTAAAAGTAGGAATGGGATCTGGGTCTATATGTTCGACATCTATCCAAACTGGTGTTGGAGCTCCGACTTTATTTGCAACCGCTCAAATTGCTGATGCTATTGAAAAGTACGATCCGAAAATGGGATTAATTGCTGATGGAGGATTTAAAAATTTAGGAGATTTACCCAAGGCTTTCACTGTAGGCGCTGACATGATTATGACTGGACATTTTTTTGCAGGATGTAGCGAAAGCCCCGGACTTGTAGATACAATTCAAGGGCGTAAAGTAAAAGTATATCGTGGTATGGGGAGTAAGGAAGCGAGATTCGTAGAAGGGGACTACATTTTTGATCGATACTCTAAGGACATGAAAACATTACCTGAAGGGGTAAGTGACTATGTTCCATTTGTAGGACCAGTTGAGGGAGTCATCGATCAACTAACAACTGGTATTAAAAACGGGATGATTTACGCAGGCGCGCAAAAAATAAAAGATATGAAGGATGTCGAAATTGGTATAGTAACCGTGAGCGGAAAAGTAGAAAGCGAGCCTCACGACTTAGTAGGCAAATGGTAATGATATCTCAGATTATTTCTTAAATTTAACTAATTTTATTAATAAGTGTTAGCGGTTTATTAATAAAATTAATATTTAATATTGTTCGAATTACTATAAAGGTAAATTGAGATTGATTTAAATATGCAAAAAATTCAAAGGGCTTTAATTAGTACTTACGATAAAACGGGAATTGTTGAATTCGCAAAAACATTGTCTGAAGAATATGGAGTAGAGATATTGTCTACTGGAGGTACCGGAGCTTTATTGGAGAAAAACGGAATCAAAATCGTGAAAATATCTGAATACACCCAAACTGACGAAATGTTTAACGGTCGAGTGAAAACCTTACATCCTAAAATTGAGGGTGGGATTTTGTTTCGGCGAAATGTACCCGAAGATGTTAAAGATGCAGAGAAATACGAGATTCCTCCTATTGATTTAGTCGTGTGCAGCTTATATCCCTTTAAAGAAGCGATATCAAAACCTTCGATAACTTCAGAAGAAGCGTTAGAAATGATTGATATTGGAGGACCCACCATGATAAGAGCTGCAGCAAAAAATTACCCCTCTGTAACAGTAGTTGCAAATTCAGAGCGGTACCCGCTAATACTACAAGAATTAAGGGAAAAGAACGGTGCAATAAGTGAGAAAACAAGAGCCTTTCT
>JAHQWX010000142.1 GCA_029856375.1 Promethearchaeia archaeon
TTCCATTCGCCCACTGTTCGATTAGAAGTTGTACTGCGAACTCATCGATAGGTATTCCATAACCGTAGTCGCTTTCGAGCAAAATTGGTACGATTTTTTGGCTGAAACAATCTTCTCCTAGCCACATCCACTCAAGTATCATGGTCATTTGCGTTTCCGTGAGTCCAAAAATACTTGCAAGATCGTCTTTAACCGTTATACTCGAATTTGCATCTAACCATAGTTCAATCCCATCCATATTAAGAAAGGAAGATTCGTTATTCTCGTCCCATAATTCTAATGTCTTGTTGAGCGTTATGTTAGCTGGAACTGGAATGCCAACTTCGAAACCAGTAGTGCCAGAAGCTAATCCATCGATCATATCGCTGAAATCGATTCCCTCCTCGTACAAAACCATTCCCATAATCGTGCCATTTGCCCATTGTTCCATTAATAGGTATTCTGCGAACACTTCTATAGGAACTCCATAACCATAGTCGCTTTCAAGCAATTTTGGCACGAGATTTTGGCTTAAACATTCGCTTCCATTCCACAACCAAGCGAGAATCATGTCAACTTCCCACGCGTCCAGACCAAACTCGCTCTCCAATTGCACATGTATATCATAAGTAGAATTGGCTTTAAACCAAAAGTCTATTCCGTCCATATTAACGAGCGACTTTTCGTTTGTTTCGTCCCATAGATTCATTACAGTATCAACCGATAAGTTAGACGGAATTGGTACGCCAAATTCGAATCCCGTGGTCCCTTCGGGAAGTCCTTCAATCATCTCACCAAAATCAATTCCACCTTCGTAGATTACGCTACCAAGCGCAGTCCCGTTAGTCCACAATTCGTAAAATATTGATTCAGCAATTTCACTTGTTGATTCCATACCGGCTAATTGAGGCATAAATGCAGCAAGCGTATCGACGGGAAAAGTACCAAAAAGACCAGCATCTACCACAATCCCCTCTATTAGCATTGGGATTAATTCTTTCTCCAAATAAAGGTAAAGATATTCGGTCATATTAGATAATTGATGCCAAGAGCAATCGTAGTTTGTTTGCATTTCTGATCTTATTCCCATATCAGTAATTGCCTCTTCGTAAAGCGCTAAGAAATCGGAAACACCCGAACCAGATTCAGTGTCTTGAAGTAGACCTGGTATGTAATGAGGGCTTTTACTATCGTGCGTGTGGTTTCCATTTAATATTCGATCTTGAGCTAATGCCGAAAAACTAAGGTTTCCTTGTCCGATAAAACATGATACTCCATCAAATTCCATAATATTAAGTGGTGCAATTGGTAGTTTAGCCCAACGGTCAATAAACCATATATACACATCCGCATCAACATCGAATTGGTAAGAAACACTATTGAAGAAATCCTCAAGATTAGCAGGATCTTCTTTTACATGTACCTTTAAGTTCAAACTATCAAGTTGCATAGTCATATTCATATTTAATCCATCAAAAATAGTGACTAAAATAAAGGCCATAAATGTAGAGTTTACCATTTCTTCAATAAGTGGCATTGCCATGTCCCGAATTTGCGTGAGTACCTCCGCACACCCTAATTGTTTAACCATTTCTACAACAACAGGATTTGCTGCATCTCGAATTTGAGATAACACCTCCGGCACACCAAGTTGCTTAACCATTTCAACAACTGTCGGTATTGCCGCGTCTCTAACTTGAGATAGAACCTCTGCAATACCTAATTGTTTTACCATTTCTTCAATAAGTGGCTGTGCTTCGCCCCCGATTCCGTCCAGCGCCATTTGAACCCCAATTTGTTTTATAATCTCTTCTACAGCGGGAATTCCTTCGTCTCGTATTCCTCGTAAGGCAGTAGGTATGGCGAAATCTGCAAGCATGTCTTCTACCATCGGTATCGCTTCCGCTTCGATTCCTAAAAGACCATCGTCGACCGAATAGGCAACGGTATCGTAGATTGCTCCATTAAGTAGTAGTCCGGAAGGCATCAAAAAACTACCGATTAGTAGAAAGGATAACGAAGTCAATGAAATTCTTCTTGCCATAGATTTCACCCGTAAAAAACATTTTTTTAAGTAAATTAATAATGATAATTAACCACTATTGATTAATACATTTGTTCAATAAAATATATAAACATTACCAAAATATCCGACATTAAAAAAACAATAGTGTTCATTAACGAATGCTGAGCATGTCGAATTTGAAAATTTGTGATAAAATGAAATTACATTATTCGTCGCTTAGTTTTATCACTTAGAAACCATTACAATTAAGAAGTGATGTTAGGTTGGAATTTAAAAATATATTAATAACTGGTTCTGGAACGGGCCTTGGTAGAGCTATGGCAATACGCTTAGCAAAGGAAGGCCACAACCTTATATTAAACGGTAGAACCGAAAGTAAATTAATTGAGACAAAAGAAATGTTAGAAGGCTTTGGTGTGAGGGTTCTCATTAAAGTTGGCGATGTATCGGATTCCAATTTTGTGGAAACAATGATTTCAGAAATTGTAGATGAATGGGGGCTTCTCCACATAGCTATTAATAACGCGGGAATTAGCGGAACTCCAACTCCAATTATTGACATTTCCGAAGAAGACGTGCAAAAAATTATGGATATTAATTTTAAAGGCGCGTGGCTAGTATCCAAATTCGCAGCACAGATAATGAAAAAGCAAAGGAAATTGAAACCGCTTAGAGGTAAAATAATCAATGTTTCTTCTATGGCTGGTAAAGAACCAATGCTCTTATTAGGTATTTACGCTTGTAGTAAGGCAGCGATTATCATGTTAACTAAATCAATGGCTAAAGAACTTGCCCCTAATATCACTGTTAATGCTATATGTCCGGGTTATCATATAACACCAATATGCAACGACGATCCTAATTTTATCCAAAACATAATAGATAATAGTACCATGAAATCCTTATTGAAAAGAATAGGAACTGCCGAGGATGTAGCGGGTTTGATTTCGTTTCTAGTTTCGGACGATTCAAACTATATGACTGGAGAAAATGTTAGCATTGATGGTGGAGTCGTACTTCAATAACAATAGAAAATGATTAATATCTCTTTACTTTTTTTAACTTATCTTGACGAGTGAAAACTTAAGAAAGGGTCTTATTTATGGGATAGTAATGGTAATCTTAGTAGGGCTCCAGCCAATTATTGCAAATACAAGGCCAGAAGAACTTGATTCGTATATATTTGCTGCTATGACATGTATCGTAGAGGCTTTAATTTTTTTTCCTATCACATTTATTGAGAGAAACCAAATAAAAAAGGCAATTAAAAACAATTCCGACAACAGCGAAAATTTAGAGTCGCTGCTAAATGGTTGGAAAAAACATATACCACTATTAATATATATTGGGATTAATTTTGGCATCGCCCAGATCCTTTTCTTTTTAGGATATCAACTTGCTGGTGCTATCAACGGCGCTTTAGCACAAAAGACAACGGTAATTTTTTCATTATTGTTTGGTTGGATTATAAATAAAGAAAAAGTGAAAATCTCTCAAATAATTTTTTCATTTCTTCTGTTATTTGGATTGGTGATCGCAATTACTCAAGGCTCTTTTAATTTACTTGAGTTTAATATAGGCGTTATAATTATGCTTATAACCACGACTTTATGGATGCTTGCTCACGCAATAACAAGACCGATATTCGTTGAAAAAGATGCGACGCCAATTCAAATCGTATTCATTAGAAACACATTAAGCGGTATAATTTTAATTTGCACCTATTTTATATTTTATCCGCTGGAAAATGTTGGACTTTTATTTAAACCAATAAATATCTTTTTCTATATAACAATGGGTGCAGTTTATGGTTTTGATTTGTTTTGTTGGTATAAAGTCCTCTCTTATTTGGATGTCTCTAAAGCGTCGGTATTAGCGTCCCCAACACCAATAGTCACTGCTTTTTTCGCGATTTTTCTTGGTGAAGTATTTACTATATTTCATATGATTGGATTGACGATAATCATCGTTTCGATTTATTTTATTGTGAGAGAAAAAAACGCAAGCTCGTCAGAAAATCGCAATACCGATTAATAAAAAGAGTGGCGTATAAATCATTGCCAATATAGTTATAAAAAAGACGCAGAACGCCGTAAATTCCTTATCTAATTCAAAATACTCAGCAAAAGTAGTATTTAAAACTGCTGGAGGCCCCATATATAAAATTAAAAGGGTTGTTAAAGTATTTGTCCTTATCTCAGTGGGAAAAACAAGCAAAAACGATATTCCAAGAAATAAAAGACTGCTAAACGCAACTCTCATAAATAATACAATCGAAAAATCTTTCTTAAACACTCGAATTTGTTTGAAATCTAAATTAACGAGCATAAAACCAATTAAAATATTACCAAATACAAATATCAGGATTGAATTAATGTCCTTAAAAACGCTTAGGATTGCTTGATCGAATTGCACATTGAATCCAAGTAAAATTAAACACAAAATAATTGTTATCGTTGGAGGGAACATAATTATTTGTTTAATAGCACTTTTAAATCCGTGTTCTCTTTCGCTTCCATAATGGACGCAGAGCCATGTCAGCCAAGTACCTCGAATAATTAACGCAGTAATTGAAAAAGTTATAAGAATTGGAATGTAATCTGTTCCAAAAAAAGCTAAAATAATAGGCATTGGGAACAGGACATTATTTGGAAATCCAGACATATTTAGTATTGAGGCTTTTCTAGGATTTTCTGCTTCGCTTCTCTTTCTTAAAAACACGAAAAAAGCGAAAAATTGTGGGACAAAACACAAAGTAATTCGTAATATCACAAAAACTGCTATTTCTATAAATCCAAATGGGATTGCTGTGAATAAAGCCAAAAATATCGTTATCGGAGTAAGTATAAATAAAAGAATAAAAGTTAAAATCTTTCTTATCTCGTCGTTAAATTTCTTTAATCCCAATCCTAACAAATACCCGATTAGAATGAGAATATAGAATAAGATTAAATTAACAACTAAATCATTCATAGAAAATATCCTACCTAAATAATTACGGGAAACTATTTTTCAAAAATATTGAATGATAAATTAGTTTTAGGATTTTGAAAAAATAAGAAGGAAACAGTATAACATACCTTTTTAAAAAAGAATTGGTATATTTTCTACAAATTGGTGCAATTGGAATTCCCAAAGGCATCCCCATATTGGGTTAAAAAAGACCAGTAGCAAAGTCATTACAATTGCAAATACGAACCATCGATACACTTGAAATGATTTTAATTTATATTTAAATCCTTGAGCCTCGCAATTCTGATACGATTTAAAACCTTTTATTGCAAAATATGCTAAAATGAAAAATAAGAAAATAATAGGAGACATGAGTAGAAATGGAAACCCAATTATTCCGGTAAGCATGCCAGTTTCGTAATCGAATATAAGAACGCTATTTCCATTCGTATTTCCGATGACAATCGTACCATCGACAAAATCGGCTTCGTAGGGGATATTGATGAACATCGATTTTATTTCCAATTCTATTTCCTTAGATTCCTTATCAATTACCATAATCCGAGAATTTCCTGAGTCGGTTAATAATAATTTTCCATCACCGAATGGATCGCAATCCCTTGGCCACCTCAATGTTCCATAGGGAAATTCGAGAGAAAAATTCCATACAACCTCTTTCGTTTCTAAATCTACTTCGATAATCCTTTTATTTTCCGAATCGCAAATTATCGTATTTCCATCGTCTAAACGATGAGGATTATGTTGTCGATGCAATAAATCGTGATT
>JAHQWX010000143.1 GCA_029856375.1 Promethearchaeia archaeon
AATTGTTCAAGAAAAAGTAGAAAGTGGACACCTTGGGGTAAAATCGTGCAAAGGTTTTTACGACTACCGAGGTAGATCCGAAGAGGAAATTCTTCAAAAAAGAGATAGACTGTATTTAAAAATGCTTGATTTCTTAGAGAAACAAAACGCTTACGAAAGAATTTGATAGAATTAAAAAAATTAGTCTTTATCTTCTAATTGCTTTTTTATATCGATGTAAATTGGAATTTCTTTCCCTTTCTCCTCGATTATAACCTTAACCATACCGTTTTCAACCTCTGAACTTACCGGGCGGATATCGATTTCCTTCTCGCTCGCTTCCACTTCCACGGTAAGCACAGATTTACCTCTTAAACATGTGCGGGCCTCGTCGTACAGGTAGCATTTTGAGCAGCAAAACCCAACTGGCATATAACCCACTATAGAACACTTATCGTAATTGTCACAATTACAATTATTGCACATTTTTTGTATTCAGCTCCTTATCGTGAAAAAGTATTAATTCCTATTTAGAAATGTTCTAAGACTGAAAAACTTCCTTTTTGATCGTTGCCCTTAAACATTCGGCTGGATTCTCTGCGTTATAATAAACGCACAAGTGACAGCAGTACCCTGTAGGCATATATCCGACTATGGAACATTTCTCTTGATTTTCACACTCACAATTATTACACATAATTATTCACATTTGGATTATTTTTATATTTGTAAATTTTTATTTTTACTATTGTTACTATTCTTCAATCTAGTATTTAAATGTGATCATTTTCGTACATTTTATCGAATTTCGGAAATTTAGCACCCTTTTTTCGATCTACTACGGACTTTCTAACGAAATCAATAATAAAAAAGTTAGATTCCTTGCATATTTAATAATTTGGTAACTCAGTATTTACAATTCTAATAATTATTGATCAAAACAATCAGATTAAATGAAAAATTATTATTCATCGTATTATTGCTTTAAATTATAAAAATGTTTTACCACTTAAATGTGCCAATAAAACAATATTTATAATAATCTTCAACATTACTTATATTATTATGTCTCAAAAACCATTTGAAATCGACCCTACTAAACCGAGAGATGCCAAATCAGTTAATATCATCGGTGAAGGGATGATGAGAGTTACTTTTACAGATCCCTTAGAAGACGTGCACACAGCAGTTATGGTAATATCGGGGTGTGCGTGGGTCGACACAACTGACGGAGTTGTGTTGATTGATACCCTAATTAATAAGGTTCCAGCTGGAATGGTATTGGAAAAAATCAGTGGAAAGATAAAGTACATAATATATACGCATGGTCACATGGATCACATTGGAGGAGCCAGCGTTTTTATGAGAGACAATCCCGAAGTTATTGCCAGTAAGTATCTTCCCGATCGACTCGAGAAATACCAAATGACAGCTGCTCACAGGTCGTTAATTAACCAAATGCAATTTAATCTCCCACCGATTAGAAGACCGGTTGATTATGTGCATCCCACTAAGACTTTTTTAGGCGATATGACATTTACTCTTGGAGATAAAACTTTTGAGCTTCATACTGCTCGCGCTGAGACCGACGACGCTGTATGGGTGTATATTCCAGAGTTAAAGGCAGCTTTTATTGGCGATTTAATGATTGGAGTGTTTCCAAACATCGGAAATCCTTGGAAGCCCACGCGTTTCACTTTAGATTGGGCAAAAGCCCTGGAGGAGGTACGGGCTTTAGACCCTGAATATGTTTTTTGCAACGGGGCCGGGGTTACTTATAAAGGTAAACAAGCATTGGATGCTTTAGACGCCAACATCGAAGTTATTCGCGATATGCACGATCAAGTTGTTAAATATATCAACGAAGGTATGCACATTACAGAAATGATTCACAAAGTGAAAGTTCCAGACCACCTAAAAAAGAGCCCTTATCTTAGGGAGATATATTCTAGACCCGAATTTTTCGTATTTAACACATATCGCTGGTATCACGGCTATTTTGATCACAATCCCGCTCATTTATTACCTCGACCTGAAAAAGAAGTCATGAAGGAAATCTTTGGTCTCATTGGCGACGACAACAAATTAATAAAAAGATCTAAAGAATTGTTAGAAAACAATCAGCCACAGCTCGCTCTTCAAGTTCTAGATGTATTGATTCAAGCGGATCCTGACAATATCGAGGGACGAAAATTGAGGATTGAACTCCTCAAAACAATAGGAGATGGAGATAAATGTCTTATGTCCAAGAATACGTGGTTTTACTTTATCAAAAAGGATAAAAAACACATTCGGTCAATAAAAGCTAAGAAAACCTAATCATAAAATTTCTTACTATTTTTTTAGAAAAAAGAAAAAAAAGATTTATTTTTAAGTTAGTGGACAAATATAGATAGCATTTCAATTCCCAAAAAAAAGGGCGACAGCGTTCCAATAATACCTACGAATAAAGTCGTATTTACAATTGCTCCAGCGACGATATTACCTGTTTTTTGATATAGAAAAGTGGAAGTAAAGCTTGTCAGAGTAAGCATCGGTACGGCGATGAAATACGTGAGCATGAAAAACGCACTGCCCATAAGAATGCTTAAAAGTAATATGTAAATCACGAAATAAAGCATTTGAAAACTGAATCCCAATAATGCGACTTTACAGGTGTTTTTAAGGTCGTCTTCAAATTTCACTTGGAGCATGCAGTGAAATACCAAGCCTAATATCAAAAATACGAAGAAATACACGGCGTAGTACGGTGGCATCCATAGAACCTTAATAAAATACGGTATCATGGCAAAGTAATTTAATCCGGTCGAAAGATATACAATAACATATAACACCGCAGCTAATATAGCCCCTAACACGATTTCTCTCAATAATTGCCCTTGGGGTCGCTTGAATACTCCTTTTATCACATTTTTTACTCGTAAATTTGCTTTTTTACCAATTCTCCATATCATAATAGTTAGCGAGACTGCAGATCCGAAGAGAAACAATCCCATCATCCCCGCAATGGATAAAGGCAGGAAAAGGAAAAACGGTATTAAGATTATCATCCCTAGCAAACTAAGGCCTAACGAATATCCATTAGTTTTTATAGAGAGGCTTTTTATCGTTTCGTCTGGGAAATCAATCCTATATCGATCTTCCTCTTTAGCTTTCACGATTAGATCAGACATTGGTTCTAGTATTAGAAAGAAAACTCCCATTCCGCCTATGCACTGAAAAACCAAGATGAGCCCTCTAATGTTAACGTAGAAGTTTTCATCCACTGGTTTTACCCATGGAAAGGTGTTAATCACCCAATCTCGCGCTTCCCTTATGAAATCTTGGTCCCACGCTAATAGTAAGTGGTCCGTATTATCGTCGTAAAAAACCATTATAGCATCGCCGTCATCGAAACTCCCATACAACTTATTAACATCAACATCATCTGCAGCTAAACCTACTCTTAAACCAATTCCCGCTTTTACGCTCGATAGCTCAATCGCTTCGTCATATTTTGCTTGGATCATCAATACATTTAGTGGATGTGTGCTTGTTCCTAATCTTATTTCTGAAGCGTTTGTAGGTAATCCAGTTCCAACTCCGATAAAACATTGGAAGGCTGTGTCAATTTTTATGATTTCGTTCCCTGGACCACCCCCCATGCTGTATCCGATGTATCCTAAGCTGCTAATATCTATGTCAGTTCTACTAAATAGATACGACTTGATGGCGTTAACATCATTGATGAGTTTATCCCGCTCAAGAGTTCCCGAACTTTGAGCGTGACCTCGAAAATCAAACGGTACTGCTACGAAACCCGCAGCAGCTAATTCTATTGCGTAGCCTTTCATAATTTCTTTGTTTGCCATAATCCCGTGTCCTATAATTACAGCCGGTTTCTTTTCGCTTTCTCGACCTACGGGTTCAAACACATTAAACGAAATTAACTCTCCGTCTGATGTTGTTTTTACGCCTCCATATGTGACTTTTATTGAGGTTGGCGTAATAAACATCAAGATTGTCCCAAGAATGAAAATTGAGAGAAAAAGGCAAATACCTATCAATCGTTTATTTTCGTTAATTCGAGTCATAATAGATTTCAATTTTGATTTTTTTCTTAAAAATTAAAGTTGATGTAAATAATTGGTGGCTCTTATTAATTAATATTTAATTTTTCTCAAAGATACTGATTCTTTAATTTATAGGGGTTCATTAACAATCAATGCCCTCGTAGGAAATAATTCTAAACGACTACAATTAAGATCTATTTTCCTTATAGATTTTTTCCATAAGTTCTTTGAAGTTTTCGGGAATTTCTGAGCGTTCTGCTCTATGAAGCTTTATCGCACTAGTCGGACAAGTGATTCCGCACACGCCACAACCAAAGCATTTTTTTTGATTTACTTGCGATTTATCCTTCTCAAGAGTAATTGCATTAAAGGGACATCTTTCTACACATAGACCACATCCCTTACACAAGTCTTGGTCTACCCTTGATATGTAGTTTGATTTTGAAGTGCAAAATTCGTTTTTATCTTCAAAACGAGTCATGCCTCTTAAAAGACTGCAACAACACTCGCAACAGCAACATATTATCTGGTGGTTCGGTTGAATAACATTTTCAGTAGTAAAAACGAGACCTAATTTCGCTAATTTATCGACTAATTCGTGGGCTTCTTCTTTCGTGAGTTCTTTTCCCTCGCCTCTATCAAGGAAGTAACTCCCGAACGGACCTAATTGAAGGCAAGATTCCTTAATTGGATACTTATCTTTACATTCCCTATAACCCAAAATCTCCGTTCGATTTCTACAAGGACAATCTGTTGCTACAATTGGTAGTGTGCAATTGTCTATAACTCTATGAATCTCTTCGGGATTGAGAATCTCAGATTTATAATCAATTGATTCTCCGATTGGAACGATACGAGTAAGAGAAGTTCCCGCGTCTGAAGACTCATAACGCTTGTAAAATTTCTCTTCAATAAAGAACTTTTGATATAATTCGGCGCCCTTCTTTCCAAGTCTCTTTAAAGCTTTTGAATATTTAAAACCAATGTTAAAGAGATGTGCCACCGTTAAAAAATACGAATAACCTCCGATGTCCTGAATAATGCCCTTGTCAGCCATTTCATCAAGGATTTTTTTAGTTTCATTTTTATCTTTTCCGATCCGCTTGGTTATCTCCCTTAACCTCAAGGGTTTAATATCTAAATGCTGTGCGATTTCGGCTTCATCGGGGGTAAACATCAACTTTATGTATTCTCTAAAAGCTTCTGAGACGTTCCCACTATTGTCTAAAGGAATATCATTGGGATACTGCCTCATCTTGTTGATTATAACCTCGTAAGGATCAGAAGAACTCATTAATTATTTCTCACTCGTTTTAAAATGATTGCTATCCGAAATACATCCGGAATTAACGATTGCTTTATAGTTTTCTTTTTTATCCTGAATTGTCGGACCGCATACAAGCTGACAAAATCCACAAGATGGTCTAAAATCTTCGGCGGGTTTATCATTGCGTCCTAAATAAGTATTTTCTACCAATCTGAGAACATTTTCTGCTTCCATTCCGCCTTTCTCGACCGCTTTCGCGAACATATTTTGAACATAATTAACCACTGACTCATCTAATGGAAGTTTTTCGATGTCATCGAAACGAAACGGAGACCAAGTTGACCACTCTTTGAACCTGTTTTGCCCCGACATACTACTACATATGGCAACACAGTAAGCGTAATTATTTCTCTTTGCAATTTTCTCTTCTATACCCGCGATTG
>JAHQWX010000144.1 GCA_029856375.1 Promethearchaeia archaeon
GGTCCCAATTATCTTTATTCCAAATGCTTTCTGTGTTATTAAACATTACTGAGTAAGCACCTAAACCCATAGAATCAAGGAAATCAACTAATTGTTTACTGTAAGGCATTAAATTATTCGGGTTTACTATATCTGGGTAATATGTATCAGCTATTCCAATGCCATAAGAATCGAATTGAAATATTCTTAGATCTTCGTCTAAATTTAAGAAAGTTATTAAGTCCGTTCCAAATTGCACTTCAATTAGCGATTCAAGCAAGTCTCTTCCATCAGGCGTGAGAATTGTGTCTAAGAGGTCGTCCATATCGATTGGTAATTGAGTGGGTATTCCCCATGCTGTTACATTACCTACATTTGTTGCATTTATATTCATTGTAAACGAACGATCCACGCCGTAGGAAGCGTTATCTAGCGTTTTTACAATTCTCAAGTTAGCTTCAGAATTAGTGTTGATATAGTTTACTACAATCGATTCAACCGGGTTTAATAATCCAGTAAGAATCATCGGCAATCCAGGAAATCCAATCATTTCTAAATAATTAACAATGTCAGTTTCGTTTATTGGGTTATACGGTAGGGTATATAATCGGTTTACTCCCAAATTTCGCACCCATTTTGTCTTAAATTCGTAATTTTTCAGGGTATATATATCAAAATCTATGCCCGCAATCCATAAGAGTAGGGCGAGGTCCTCGATAATATCGTCGGAAAATTGATATGTCTCGGGTGTTACATCAAGTACATCGGTAGACAGTATATTAACATCGATTTCGCAAAGAAAAGAACCCACTAATGCGATGAGAATTTTTTCACTAGGAGCAAGCGTTTTGCCGTTATACCCCATAGATTTAAAGAGATCAAATTGATATTCGTTGTAATTATTAACTGTGATACCCTCCGGGCGCCCCTCGTACTGGAGCAACATCGTAACAAATCTATTGTTCTCTTGAAGCATAGTCGTACCCATGGTACCTAGTATATCGAAAAGATCTCCAGCAGTCTCGTTGATATTTTCGATTCCAAGCATATCCAAAATATCCTCATATTCTTCTAAAAGTTCGTCGATATCCATTCCACCAAATAAATCCGTCATATTTAGGGCTTCTAAGAACGATAAATCAAATTGAGAAACATCGAAATCAAATTGAGCAGAACTATAATTTACACCTTCCGTAAGAAAATCAAGCGAATCAATAAGAAGAATCGTGCTACTTAAATGATTTTCAGCCAAATATTGGTCGCTTGAGAGATATTCCACATCTAATGCACCCCAATACCCATCCATTGGAAGATTAGAATAAATTCGATTTAAATATACTTCCCAATCGGGATAATATCCAATAAACGGGTAAAGGTTATCTTCGGATGAATTTAGTAGAAATAATTCGATTTCAAACGCATTTTTTAGCACATCAAAGGCTCTTTTAGCTCTTTTTTCTGCGTCATCTGGTTCAATTTCTTCATCGTATAATAAAATTCCAAAAAAAGAATTGTAAGTGAGGGAGAATTGAGAACCAAAAATGCTTTCGCTTAAAATCGATGGGAACATTTCTGATACTTTACCGTTTGATGCCGTGATCAACATATTACAGCGATGAAATCCCGGATCGTTGAAATCCAAATTTTTAAAAATGTTAGTATCGTTTGTAAAGAGGGATTGTCTTATTATACTCTTTGATCCAGCTACATAAGCGCTAATTTGTTCTGAATATAATTCTGTACCTGCGACATCAGAAGTTTTTATTCTGTTTAAAGTGTTTTCAGCTAATCCTGATTCATGAGACCCGCTCGCGAGGAAAATCTTATGAAATGAAAAAATTGAGTTAAGCAATGTAAATGTTAAGATGAATCCCAGAATTCCAATGGTGAATTTGCGCATCAATCTCCTTTTCATCTTTACACTCCAGTTTCCCTATATATTTCTATTATATTACCCGTCCGAACCTTCTTTAATATGAAATGCATTCCAACGAGAGTGACAAGCGTTGAGATACCGTAGATTAAGAGCAACGAATCCCATGGAAACCTTCCTTGAAATGGCATTTCGGTAAAAGTATTCATATTAGACGATAATAACCAAGCCGTTAACCATCCTACTAATACACCTACCATACCCGAAGATATCATAATTATTAGCGCTTCAATAATAAATAGTCTATTGACTCCGTATCCTTTCAAACCAAGGGTTCGTATTATGGCAATTTCTTTTTTTCTCTCTAAGATTGTTGAGTAAGCTGAAGATAACAAACCAAACAAACAAATAACTATTACTGCCATCAAAATTGCTTGAAAGAGAATATTGATGTAATAGAAAGCTTCTTCTTCAGCTTCAACAAAAGATTCGATATTAGAGACTGTTAATTCGTAATCTTCCGAGAATTGATCCTCGATTTCTGATTCTATCAAGAAAATCTGGTCAAGCTTATCTTCTGCGAGTTTTACATAAATTTTATCGACCCACGCGGGTTCAGGAATATCCATGTATTCAATATAATTCTCTTGCGAGATCATTACACCTCCACCTTCCGCATACATTATCGATGCTTTAAAATCGGCAAATCCTGGCATAGCGTTTGAAATTCCAACAATAAAGAAAGGTACATATTCGATTTCAGTCCCTCTCGTAAAAGTTATACGAATTTCTTCGCCAAATCTTAAATTTAATGATTCTGCAATTGCTTCGGAAATTATACAGTTATTCTGATCCGTTTCAAATAACCTATCAAAACTGTTATCATTACCGTGAGTCCATTGGACATCGTTAATATAAATTGTAGATTTATAATTCTCATCAATTCCGTACAAGGTAATGTCATGACCAGAAAATCCTACATAATCTGAAAGAGTGGCTTCAAATTTCTTTCCTTGTTCGGCGTAAATTTCAGATAACTGACTAGGATTCGCTATTACCGAAGAGGTTCTCTCGATACCTTCGATCGTCATTAATTTCTTTTCAAATTCAACCGTAAGCGTACTTAAAGGATCAACGGTTGTATCATCTTCATCTTGCGCAAGTTTAGGTACTGTCTGCGAGAAACTCGTATCAGAAAAGAGGGCAAAACCACCGCCACCCCCTCCCATTCCCCCGAATAAGCCACCACCAGAACCCGTATCGAAAGCAGTAGATCTTACCACCAGATTCGAACCTAAATTATATCGCACTAAATCTGCAATTTGAAATTGTAATGTTTGTACGATTGTCGATACGAATATTACGAAGGAAAATGAAAATGAAAACATTACAACCGTATTGCTATTCCTGCGTTGGAACCTGTTCACAAAAATTTTAACTATGTGATGAATTTTCCGAGAAAATGGTCTAAATATGTTTATTACGATGTTGAGAATGACGGGCATCAAACCTAATCCTGCGAGCGTTAATCCTATCAAAAATATTAATAAAATTGCTATTAAAGTACTTGCTAATAAAGATAAATTCATAGACATAAACAATTGGGGAATTACTAAATAAATGAAGCCTCCATTAGCAGCTAAGATTATCCCGACGATAATTAATTTATAGTTTACCGAAGATTTTTTCCTTAAATGGTACAAGACATCTTCGCGCCTATAAGGATTTATCGATTCAACTATTTGCAGTCTCATAACCTTAATGGCAGGGGATAAACTGACAATTAAGCTAACTGAAATTCCTATTACATATGCAAAAATAATAGACCATAAAGAGTAGGAGAATTGGATACCATTAGTCAAAAGGCTATATATTACATCGTAATATATATTGTTTACTGCAAAAATTATAGCTTGAGTTCCACCTATTGCTGTTGCAACACCCATGGTTGTTCCAATTAAACATAGTAGTAAGCCTTGAGTGAGAACTATTACGAGATTAAAGGTTTTGTGACCACCCAGAGTTCTAAAAACGCCAAATTCTCTTATTCTTTCCTCAACTGAAGTTGATAATATTCCGTTTATTAAAATTCCAGCAATTAACATCGCAATTATTGAGATAAATACGAAAATAATAGAAAGCGCAACAGAGAAAAACTCAGCGTAGCCTAAATATACGAGTTTAGGGAGACCTATTTTGTAACCAAATCCTACGGTATATTGGACTTGTTCTCCAATTGATTTCAAATTTATTGAAGTCTGCTCAACAGTTCTTACATCATATATCACACCTCCCTCCACAAATGTGCATATGAGCAGACTGCAATAGCCTTCTTTGATATAATCGTATTCGCTGCATATTTCGTAAACTGTTTCAAGACTCACAACAATGGAGCTATAAGTATATTGCGAAGGAAATTTCAGCTGATAATCGAATGGACCATTAAAAATAAGCGTAACATTCTTTTCAACATTATCTGTCCCATTATGGGTCTGCACTGTCATAAGTATTGAATCCCCGGGAGATAATTGCAAGTTATTTGTTAAAGTTTCAGTCGCCATGAAGTGATATAGTTCTAATCCGTCGTATTGAATCGGTGTTGAATCATTCATAAAAGTACCGAATTTTGCTTGATTTTCCAAAGTGAAATTAATTCCGACCATTCTCAACCATCGTCTGTAGTTTGTTGATTCCGTTGTTGAAAAGTTATAAGTCGCGTTTGCCCAACAATTTAATTCAAACCTAGGAATACAGCACTCGATTGTTGAAACATTTTGCTTAATCTGTTCGCTCATCTCAACAAAAGGAAAATAACTAGTTCTATTTTCAGGTTCGCCATCGTAATGCCAGACTCCTACAGTTAAATCTTGATCGCCTGCGTCAGTTGTGAGATAATCTATAAAAGAGACAGAAATACTGTCAGATAAAAATAAGACGATCGTTAGGAGAGCAATAGAAATTGAAACGCCCATTACACCTAAAATCGATCTAACCCTTTGGCGCTTTAGATCTTTAAATGCGTACGATAGAACGGTTTTTATATTCATATTCTATTTCTTTTTTCTCTTTATTCTTACTTCTTTTTCCGCTATAATGGTAATTATATTTACAAATTTCTTGGAGTACTTGAAGACAAGAATTACGCAAGGATCAGAGTCTGACCCTCAATTTTTCCCGGGATTTTTTCGTCTTTAATCATACCTACTACGATATCATCAAAATGTATTGGAATATTGTCCAATATTGGTTTTGGAATAGCATTTCGAATATTCAAAAGCTTAAATTCTGTTTGTCCTTGATTTGAAAAGAGGTATTGAAATATTTTCGTTTCACACTTTGACTTGTTTGCTTCGGCTTCGCTCATGCGAATTTGTTTCATCGTTTCTGTTTCTTTTAAACCTTCGATTTTACCTTGAGATACGACCTTTCCATCCAACATGTGGAGAGTTCTTTGACCAAATTCGGCTACCTTGGCGTCGTGTGTAACGGCAATAAAGGTTGCACCTTTTTTATTCAAATCGCGCAATAAATTCATGACCATGTGACCTGTTTTGCTATCCAAATCCCCTGTTGGCTCGTCCAATACGCATATAGCAGGATCGTTAGCAAACGCTCTCGCGATCGCCACGCGCTGCTGTTCACCGCCTGATAGCTCTGATGGCGTGTGATGCGCTCGCTCTTCTAAACCAACCATTGAGAGTAAATCCATAGCTCGTTTTCTCTTACCTCTTCGACTTAATTTACCAGCAAAATGCAAAGGCACCATTACATTTTCTAATGCAGTCATTTGTGGAAGTAGATTGTAAAACTGAAATACATATCCGATTTTATCTCTTCGAATATCTGCTAGTTCGTTGTCTGACA
>JAHQWX010000145.1 GCA_029856375.1 Promethearchaeia archaeon
TGCTTTGTACGGATTATATCTCGAAGTATAAATGTAAGTTCCGCCAATAGTATGCAGGTCGTCTAATTCGGCGATGTTTAAAGGTTGTTTAATATTTTCCATGAATCCTTTCCAACCTTTATTAATTCCAATACATTCAATCCTTGCATCGAACGCTTTTAACAATATTCCATAGATTACAGAATTTAAACCTGGTGCGTCTCCACCACCAGTTAAAACACCTACTTTTTTAATAGCCATGGTTTTTCGATTAAGATAGTTTTATTTGAAATATAAATTTCTATTAGGATAAATAAATGTAAACATTTTTTTTATTTAATATGCATTATTTCACGGTATCTGTACTTAATTCGTGGGATCCAAAAAGATCAAGTAAAATCTCGGAAGTAAATTTATTATCTCTGAAAATAATTTTGGGAAAATTTCCTATGATTGAAAAACAGTTTTTTAGCGATCTTAGAGATAATCTAAAAAATAAACCAAATTATTTCTCGCTCAGATCAATTAAAAGGATCGTTGGCCCCCAAAAAGAAGACTACGAATTAGCTGATTGGACCCTCTTATGGGGTTTAGATTTCAAATTTAGGGCATACCAAGTATTAATTCAAAAAAGTAAAGATGGTAAAGGAACTTTAGCAGCAATTGGACCTGTGGGTTTGGCGTCCTTCTTCGATCGAATGAAATGGAATAGCATTCTTCCTATATTATCCTTACTAAATTCTCCAGAGAAGATGAAATTTCTCGTTACTCTAGTACCCAAAGGCGAATCTATCGTAAAAGAAATGGAGCAACAAAAACTAAAATCCGCTCAAGTAGAGCAAATAATTAATCAATGGAACTCTATGAAAAATGTAGAAGGTCAATGGTTCCCTTCTTTTAAACCTAGATGCCCAGTATGCAATGGATCTATGGAAGAACTACAAGGTTATCAAGTAGGTTTCGCGAAGCTAATTTGCCCTAGATGTGGGTATAGTAGAAAGAACACTAGTTAGACTCCTTGAATCTCCTTTCTTAATTCAATTAATTTATCGGGATAATCGGTATAGATTGCGTCGACTCTCTCACCGTTATAATTCATACTTAAAAATCGCTCCATCGATTTTTTTGTAGTTACACCCCACACATAAAAAGCTAAGCCATTTTTTTTGATTAAATTAAAAAAATTTGAGCTTGCTTGACTGTGTTTAATGTTAAAACCAGTAATGTTTAATTTTTTCATCTTAATGAATTTGAAATCTCTTGCTGAAAGTGAGGTATGTCTCTCTGAAATTGAGTATATAATTGTAGCCTCCTTATTCACTTTTCTTAACTTAGACATTCTAAAGAATCCATCACAAACGAGTTCAACTTTATTTAGTATTTTAAATTGGCTTGCAAGGTCTATTATTTTCAATCCCACATTGGCCCCTCTTAAATCAATACTATATTTTATGTCTTTATCTCGAAGCTCTTCAAATACTTCTCTTAAAGTAGGCACTCGCTCGTTCTTTTCTAGCTCGATTTTTTTAATTTCATCGAGAGAACTCTTGTTAATTTCTATTTTTTTTTCGTTATGTTCTATCAAAAAGTCGTGATAGAGGATTATTTCTCCATCTAATGTGAGATGTGCATCTGTTTCTATTCCATCAACTCCCATCTCTACGGCTTTCTTAAAAGAAGTTAGCGTATTTTCTATCTCGTAAATACCAGCACCTCGATGTCCCCATATAAATGTCAGTTTCAAATGCAATCCTCATAAAGCAATTTCCAAATTGAAATTATGAATCCCATGAAAAAAGTTATTTAAAAACCATAGATGATTCTTAAAAACAATTTAATATTAGTTTTCATATAATAAATTTCTATAGAAAAAATATTATAAAAACTCGATGAGTGAGATTTAGAAAAATGTATGTTGCTGCCTTAGATTTAGGAACATCGGGATGCAGAACTATGATATTCGACGTTGCTGGATCAGTTGTATCGAGCCACTACGAAGAATGGGAAAGTTTTTATCCATCTCCTGTAATGGTTGAGCAATCTGCAGACCAATGGTTTGAAAAGCTTAAAATTACCATAAAAAACGCTATTCAAAAGGGAGGTATCGACTCCCAAGAAATTGTAAGCATCTCAATTACGAATCAGAGAGAAACTATTGTTCCAATAGATGAAACTGGTAAGGCACTCCATAACGCAATAGTATGGCAAGATAGAAGATCAACTCAAGAATGTGAGATTATTAAACAAAAAGTTGGAGCAGATAAAATATATGAAATTACTGGATTAACCATTGATCCATACTTTTCTGGGTCAAAGATTCTTTGGTTTAAGCTCAACAAACCCGAAATATATAATAAAACTCATAAGTTTCTTTTGGTTCACGATTATATTTTATATAAATTAACTGGGCAGTTCTATACAGATTTTTCTAACGCTTCTAGAACCATGCTATTCGATATCAATACTTTAAAATGGTCTGATGAGATTGCGTCGCTACTCGAAATCGACCTTGATAAGATGCCAACCCCAGCTGAAAGCGGAGTAGATATAGGAGAGGTAACATCAAAAAACACAGATTTTGATAAAAAAACATTGGTCGTTACTGGTGCAGGCGATCAACAAGCAGCTGCGTTAGGCGTTGGTGTTGTTGAGCCAGGTCGTATTAAGTGTACCACGGGGACTGGTTCTTTTATATTAGCTTTCTTAGAGGAACCTCAGTATGATCCTCAAAAACGAGTGTTGTGCAGTTGCCATGCTGTTCCTGGGGCGTGGGTTCAGGAAGCGAGCATTTTTTCAACTGGGTCTGCCCTTCGTTGGGCTAGAGATATAGTTGGATACGAGGAACGAGAAAAAACTGAAAATGGAAAAGATCCTTATGATTTAATGACTGAACTAGCGGGGGAGATTCCAGTAGGAGCAAATGGATTGATGTTTATACCGCATCTGGCTGGAGCTGGGGCACCCTATTGGAATCCGTATGCAAGAGGCATACTTTTTGGTCTAACTCTAGCTCACACGAGAGCAGAGATTTATAGAGCGATCCTAGAAGGTGTTGCGTTTGAAGTAAAGAAAAACATCAATGTTTTTAACGAACTTAACTTCAAACCAAAAGAATTAAGAGTTACTGGTGGAGGCGCACGCTCAAAACTATGGAACCAAATTATGTCTGATGTATTAGGAATACCCACATTTAAACCAGAACTAGAAGAAGCCACAGCTCTCGGAGCTGCAGTTTTAGCAGCTGCAGGAGCAGGAATTTTTCCAGATGTTGGAAAGGCTGCAGATAATATTTGTAAAATTAGTGAAAAACATTATTCAAACCAAGAAAATAACCTAAAATACGAAGCGATATTTGAGTTTTATCAAACCCTCTATGATAATATTAATGATTCGAATTTATATCGTAAGTTTTTCGATCTCAAATTATACGAAGAAAAGAAATCTGAGGACGAGAGTTAGAAATAATTCTCATCCTATGATTTAATAATTTCAAAATAAATAATTATAAATAAATAAATTGTCTTTTTTTCGTTAAGAGTTTAACTGTATTTGGTGAAAACTAATATGGAACCATGGAATGAACCAAAGGATGAACCAAAAATAGAAAAAGTAGAACCTAAGGAAATTAAGGAAGAACCTAAAGAAGAAATCAAAAAAGAGAAAGTGAAAAAAGAAAAACCTAAGAAACAAAAAGCAAATGTTATGGACGAATATGTAAAGAGGCAAATTACAACAGCGAAGGTCTTTTTCATCATTTTAACTATCTCGATAATTATTTGCATTGCAGGTGCTGTTTATACTATTGCAGATATGTTTATGCCTACGGGGAAAGCGGAACAATTCTCTCAATTGGGTCTTGGATTGCAGATGGCAATCATTGGAGGCTTGTTCGCGGGATTATTTATATTACTCGTGATGTTTTACGCACTATATAAGAAAGGAAATCAAAGAATTCTTAAAATCCTATTTAAGAAGAAAAGAGAAGTGATAGACATATATCAAGGAAAGATGGGCGTAAAAATTATCGCTGTCGGAGTTTTAGTTAGCATTTGCGTCATTATGATTGGTGTTTTATATAGTCTCGTTGATATATTCATTCTTTCAAGCACAACTGGAGGAATAACGGAATTTATTGCTTCGCTTTCGCAAGGACAACAAATATTAATGATAGGACTCTTATGCGTTTCACTGATTGTGCTAGTATTACTTTTTAAATATTTTATAGACCACGGATATTACTTGATCTTAAAATTATTTTACAATATTGAAGATAAAGAATAAAATAGTACTTTTTTTTCTTTTATCATTTATTATTTTTATCAGATATAAAATTACTTCAGCAATTTCCCTATTTAGTATACGGACTTCAGTAAATTATCGCTCTATTGCTATTTAAATAAATCGACTTCCACTCACCTAATTAAAACACATCGTTAATGGGTTTTGCTTGTCAATTAAAATAGGAACTGTATTTTCAATCCCACATATGGATTTACCGAATGTCGCCAACTTCGCTTTCGTTTTGTCTAAGGGTAAGAATAACGATTTCGTTAAAAAGGGATTGTTTTGCGTTACAAAAACTGTAGAAGGCACTCTAATTGGTATCGTAGAAAAAATAATTTTAGAAAATGAGTATTTTTCTAACATCCAGACAGTTAAAGATTACAACGATAATAAATTAAATCTTATTAAGGGGATGTTTCCTTCAGAGAAATTTGAATATGGAATCGCTATTGTAAAATGTCTTGGAATTATTCTATTTAAAGAGAAACAAAAAGAAATTTCTCAAGTCAAAAGAATGCTTTATCCTGCCAAACCGGGCGCTGAGGTTCGCTATTGCGATCCAAAACTACTAAAGCAATTTTTAGGATTTAGCAATAAAGAGGGTGGACTGTTCCTTGGTAAAGTCAAAATAACGGATCTTAACGCATATATAGATATTAATAAACTTTTCAACAAACATTTTGCGACATTGGCAATATCAGGAGCGGGAAAGAGCTATTTAACTTCTGTGATTATTGAAGAACTATTATTAAGAGAAGAAGATTTTGGAACTCCAGCAATAATTTTAATTGATGTACATGGAGAATATTTATACTTTAAAAATAACGATCAATTGAAAAGTCGGGTAAATGTTCAAGATTCCTCCTATTTCCAAATATCTGTACCAAAATTGAGTGCGTATTCTTTTAAAAAATACCAAGAAAAAATATCAGCAGCGCAAGTCAGAGAATTAGCGAGAATTATTTCTGAGTTTAAAGAGGAAAAGAAAAAAACTTCCTACGATCTTAAAGATATTATTGCTTACATTGAATCTTCTGATAATATTAATAAAGGGACTCAACAAGCGTTAATTGGGTGGTTATATGATTTGGATCGCCGCTTGCTTTTTGGTTCTCAGGAAAACCCACCCCTAGAAAATATAATCAAGCCAGGTAATTTAACAATTTTCAATTTACAAACAGAAACAAGTATCGTAAAAAAGCAAATGATCGTAGAATATTTAGCCGGGCGGTTATTCTCCATGAGAAAGAAAAATAAAGTTCCGCCATTTCTAATGATTGTGGAAGAAGCTCATCAATTCTGTCCCGAACAATCGAAATCAATTTCAAAGGCAATAATAGAGACTATTGCTCGAGAAGGAAGAAAATTCATGGCTTGTCTAAATCTAGTGAGCCAAAGACCAAAAAAATTGAG
>JAHQWX010000146.1 GCA_029856375.1 Promethearchaeia archaeon
CATCGTGAAGTTTTCCACGAGAGCTAATCTTAATTCACTCTAAATTTTCACTAAATTAAAAAATATTTTGTTATCCGTTTTTATATAGCTTTATAATTTTTTATATTCTTCAAGCACTTTTTCTGCAACATCATTTGTGCTGCCAAATTTTCCTTCTTTGCGATAACTTGAAGGCACTATATCTCGGGATAAGGTCTTCCAGTTTTTTTCTAACTCGAGCCCTCCTGCTACAGTATTTCCTATTGCTTTCATTAATTTCTTAGATTCGTTTTCAAATCCTAAGTAGTCGAGCATCATTGCTGCAGATAATATTGTTGCAATCGGATTTGCTATTTTTTTCCCGGCAATATCAGGAGCTGAACCATGACATGGTTCAAAATATGAAATTTTTGGGCCATAGACACCCGAGCCTGCAAAACCCAATCCTCCAACGATCTCTGCGGCCTCATCAGATAAAATATCTCCCATCATATTAGGTATAACAATGGTATCGTGGTAATTAGGAAATCGTATTAATCTACTTGCGAAATCGTCAACATTGTATGTTTCTACTTCGAGTTTGGGATATTCGGTCTCGGCAATTTGTTTAATTCTCGTAAGGAAAAGACCGTCTTGAGAACGAAGCACATTCGGTTTACACACGATTTGAAGGAGTCCCTTTCCTATTCCCTCTTTTTGTCGTTTCACGCACAATTCGCAAGCAATCTTTCCAATCCGGTCTGTTGCGGGTGGCGATACAACTCTCATAGCATATATTGCATCTTTTGTCCATTTTTCCAAATCCCTATTTGAAATCAAACCCTTTCGCGCTAAAGTTCTTAGTTTCCCTTCTTTTCCCGTTGCAGCGTACATACCTTCAGTATTCTCTCTCACAAATACATAATCTAAACCATCTAGATACTCCGGTTTCAATACGGTGTGCGCTCCTTTGAAATATTTTATTGGTCTTATATTCGCAACATTACTAAGTCCCCAACGTAAATACGCTATTACTTGAATAGCTGACTCCTCGGTAGCGCCGAATAACACAGCGTCCGAGTTATCAACGGCGTCTTTTGTTTCAGGTGGGAACGCAGAACCATGAGACGCAATTGCACTTTCTCCACAAGGCATACTCTTTATTTCCAAACCATCCAATTTCATTCCTTCTAATATCAGAACAGTTGCGTCAACTACCGTTGGACCTATGCCGTCTCCTCCAAGCGCAATAACAGTTTTTATAGACTTATTAATATTTGGACTTTTTAGAACATTTTTAATTTTATTCATTTTTTCAGTTCCTCTTCATTATTTTTTTCCTTGAGATTTCAATTCAGAAAGGAGTTGGTTTTCCAGCCCTCCATTTTTAAGGAGATTTAGCAAAATGGGATGAATTTTTTCGCCTTCTAATTTCTTCCCCGTTCTTAGATTAGTAATTTCGGCGTTTGGAATGTTGATCTCTATCTCATCGCCCGTCGTAAATTCCTTTGAGATGTTCTCTACTTCTAAAACTGGGAGAGCTCGGGCAAAAGATGACCGATAAAAAATACGCGCAAACGATTCTGCGACGATAGCAGCAACTCCCTTTTCTTGAAGAATATTTGGAGCCGTTTCGCGACTTGAACCGCATCCAAAATTTCTGCCAGCAACGATAATATCACCAACGCTAACTTGGCTAGGGAATTCTTTAATTATCGTTTCGCAAGTATGATCTAATGTTGCCTTCAAATTGTCTAAATATTGCCCCGGTGAGATCGCATCTGTATCTACATTATCGGGGAACACCCAAGCTTTTCCTTTTATCACTTCTTTATACTCTCTTTCCTTTTTTGTTCCAAATATTGCCATTTTATCAACCTAAAAGTCTCTTGGATCTGTTAATTCTCCCTTTATAGCTGAAACAGCAACAGTTGCGGGAGATCCCAAGTAAATTTTTGCTGCCTCACTTCCCATTCTCCCCTTAAAATTTCTATTCGCGCTCGAAATGCATATTTCTCCAGGACCGAGTAAGCCTCCGTGCGCTCCGAAACACGCTCCACAATTGGGATTAGTTATGATCGCACCCGCATTAATTAATGTTTCAGCTACGCCAGTTTTAGCGGCTTCTAACCAAATTTCTCGCGAAGCGGGAGTAACAATCATTCTAACATCGTTGTGAATTTCATTTTTCGCTAAAATCTCTGCAGCGACTTCCAAATCTTCAAATCTCCCGTTTGTACACGATCCCAAAAACGCTTGATTTATCTTCGTCCCCGATACTTCAGTAATTGGCTTCACATTATCCACCGTGTGGGGGCACGAAACCTGTGGTTCTAAATCTGAAACATCTAATTCGTATGTTTTATCGTAATTTGCATCTGGATCTGGTTTTACGAGTTCAAATGGTTCAGATGTTCTATTCTTAATCCAGTTTGCCACTTTTTGATCGGGAACGCCAAACGCAAACTTTGCCCCTAATTCGAGAGCAAAGTTTGACATCGTCATTCTCGAATCAATACTTAAATCTTCCATTGTTTTTCCAGAGAATTCAATTGATTTATAAGTTGCTATTTCCGCGGTATAATCCCCAGCCATTTTAATGATAATATCTTTACTCATTACTCGATGCTGCAAATTACTCGTAATATTGAATTTAATAGTGCTTGGCACTCTAAACCACAATTCTCCCTTTACATATGCGTAGAAAAGGTCAGTATTCCCAATACCGCAACTTGCAGCGTTAAAAGCCCCGTATGTCGTAGTGTGGCTATCTCCACCAACTACCAGCATTCCTGGTCTCACATGTCCTTTTTCTGGTAAAACTTGATGGCATACACCCTCTCTTATATCGTAAAAACTATTAATTGAATGGTTCTTTACAAATTTTCGAATAATATCGTGTGCAGCTGCCCATTTTTCGCTAGGTGCTGGACTATAATGGTCTAAAAGTACGACAATTTTATCTGGGTCAAAAACTTTTCTCATTTTGCTCGGTTTGATCTTTCTAAAATCTAATGCAACTTTCGCAGTCCCTATGTGGCTCATTATTAAATCAATTTTTGCATTGATAATGTCCCCTGGTGAGATTTCTTTCTTAGAAAGAGAATGGGCAGCTAAAATTTTTTCTGCAATAGTTTTACCGCTCACTTCGTGTTCTCCTGATAAAATTCTTCCTCTTATTTACTTTAATTTTTATAATCTAAAAAGCTTCTATTCTTTGTCCAGAATAATACTGATAATAAGGAAAAACAGAAATAAAGGAAAGAAAATAGTTTACAAAATACCCTTAGTACTTGGGATATCTTCGGACACTACTTCAATAGCTTGCTGTAAACTTTTTGCTAGCGCCTTGAACGCGGCTTCGATTTTGTGGTGTTCGTTTTCTCCATATAAAACTTGAATGTGGAGATTTATTTCAGCAGATTTTGCCAAGCTAATAAAGAAGTGGGTGATGTCTTCCACTTGGCAATCCTCTACTTTTTCTCTTTGACAATTCAAATCTATTACATGATAAGTCCGTCCGGATAAATCGAGCACGCATCTCGCTAAAGATTCGTCCATAGGAATATAAGAATAGCCAAATCTCCTAATTCCCTTCTTTTTTCCTAATGCTTTTTTGAGTGCTTGACCTAAAACGATTCCAACATCTTCTATCAAGTGGTGTCCTAAATCGCCTTGAGCTTTGACTTTTAAGTCAATTTTTGAGTGTTTGCTTAACAAAGTCAGCATGTGTTCGAAAAAAGAAATGCCTACATCGATCTTATAAGACCCTTTTCCATCTAATTCTAATCCCAACTCTATATTAGTCTCAGTCGTTTCCCGACTTACCTTTGCTTTGCGTTTTTTCTCCACAAACACGCTCATAATCCTTCAATTCTCTTTAAATTATAAAGAAATTATAAATATACCAGATATACTTAACGTAGTAAGGAAATTTATTTAAATATATCATTTGCGTATTAATAAATAATAGAGTACAATCCATCGTAGAAAAGAAATTCAATTAATTCAAGGGATATGATTCTACAGCTAATCGTCCTAATTGTCGTTTTATCAATTACCTCAATTACCGTATTTTTTGAGAGTAAACGATACTTAGAAGTAAGAATGAACTTTATTCTCGTAGGAATTCTTCACTTTGTGGTGTATGGGATAATTTATCCATTATTTAGATTTTTTGTTTTAATCCCGACTTTTGATAAAAACACGGTTTTATGGTTGTGGAGAATTAGTGCTTTAGTTTTTTCAGTAATCATAGCAATATATATTTTAATTTTAGATTTCATAAATTCTAATAAAATTACCCAGTTTTTTGATGCTATACTTTTCGCTTTAGGGGGATATACGATATCTATTACATTGTTAGATCCAGCATTTTTTGTTGAAATAGGACCTTCTTTAATGTATTATGTTCAACCAAGTCTTTATTATATCGTTTTTGCGTTGATTTTTCTGATTCTTTTTTTTATAAGCATGAATTACCGCTTAGTCTTCCTTTTAAAGATAAAAAAAAGAAGATTTAGTTCGTTTATAATTGCTGCTAATATATTATTTTTTATCGGTGTAGCGTTTCCGATGATATTTTCCTATTTTAATCCAATTTTATTTAGCGAAATTATATTAATTTATGTTTGCGTAATGATGATTTGCTATAGCTTTGCCTTTTTCAAAAATTTCGAATATTTTCTTTCCGTTTTTAACATTGCTTATGAATTCATTGTTTTTCACAAGTCTGGAATAATGCTTTTCAGTTACGATTTTAATAAAAAGGAAATCATTAATACTCCTATGGTTAAAGGAGCTGTGTTAATTGGTATTAATCATATATTATCTGAGTTTACTAGCGCTAAAGATCAAATTACTTCTCTAAGCTTAAAAGATCGTCGTATTATCCTCGAATATAACCGGGAATATGGATACGCAATAATGATGATAGTAAAAAGAAGAACCGACGCTTTTAAAAAATCAATCGCATTATTCTCAAAACAATTTACTGAAAAGTATAAAAATGAACTCGAATCTTATATGGATTTAAATACGGCAATTGATACTTCAGCGTTTGAAAGCGCGGTAGAACTAGTTGAAAAGATATTCGCTTTTGTTCCCACTCTTTAAATTCTCACCTTCTTACCATTGAATGTTATCTTTTAATAATTTATATACGTAAGAATCCACTAAAGCATCCCACGACGCAACGATAATGTTATGGTGGGCTCCTACTGTACCCCATGTCCTATCCTTATCGTAAGTTTCTGCCAAAACTCTAACTGCCGAAGCTGTTCCTGATTGTTTTATAATCCGTACTTTGAAATCAGAAAGATCTATCTCATTTAATGATGGATAGAAGTGAATTAACGATTTCTTTAGAGCATTGTCTAGCGCGTTAACTGGGCCATTTCCTTCAGCTGCCGTGTGAAATTCTCTTCCCTTTACGCTTAATTTAATGGTTGCTTCGGAGATAATAGTATCATCGAACATCTCAGTAATGACTCGAAATCCCTCGCATTGAAAAAACTTATTCCTATAAAAATCGGGATTCTCGATACTCATGTCAATGCTTTTCATTAAAAGCTCCAAACTTCCTTCGGCACCTTCAAACGTGAATCCCTCGTTCTCTTTTTCCTTAATTACTTTGACTATTTGCCCAATCTTTGGATTGCTTTCGTCAATAGGCAAGTTGAATTTTTGAGCTGCGTGAATAATCGAGCTTTTTCCCG
>JAHQWX010000147.1 GCA_029856375.1 Promethearchaeia archaeon
AGAAAGATTGCATTTTAATCGATGCTGGCTCAACGACAATCGACTTGATCCCAATAGTAAATGGTGTCCCGCAAACACTTGGTAAAGACGATGTGTCGAGAATAATGAACCACGAATTAATTTACACGGGCGCTTTAAGAGCTACAATTCCCTCAATTACAAATATCGTTCCATATAAGGGAGTTAATTGCAGAATATCCTTCGAGAAATTCGCTCTTATTGCTGATGTTCATAGAATTTTAGATAATATTTCTGAAGTGGAGTACAACTGTGACACGGCGGATAATCGTTCAAAATCAATTAGCGATTGTTATGCAAGATTATCGAGAATTATCTGTGGAGATTTAGATCTAATTAGTAAGGACGATATAAACTCGATTGCGAATTACATTTACAACGCCCAACTTAAAATCGTTGAAAGCGAAATTAAGTTATTTTTAGAAGATTTAATGGTAAGATTGCCTCAGTTTAAGAATAACCCGTTATTCATAACAACGGGTCTCGGAGAAGACTTTTTAATAAATGTCACGTTACATAATTTAAGATATAATAATATCAAAAGCTTTTCAGATTTAGTAGAGTTCCCCGATAAAGTCAAGAGCTCTGCTATAGCCGTCGCTGGAGCTTTGAAACATTTAATTTAAAGAGTTTGAGGTATAAATGGCCGTTGACACGCTTATCTTTAAAGTTGGGGGTTTTATTCTCGAGAATAAGTTACACTTAGAAAATGTATTCACGCAATTAAAAGCCCTAAATGAAGTAGATAATTCCATAAAAAAAATTATAATTATACCTGGTGGTGGGTCGAAAGTTAATAAATTGAGATTATCTTTCGAAAGAAGTGAAATTGACAACGAACAAGCCCATTGGGAAGCTATTGAAATTATGGATCAAAACGCCCAAGTAATTTTTAATGATTTCCCTAATTGTATAATGATTTCTGAATTCTCAGATTTAAAACGAAATATTGAGTCAGAAGGAAGCTTTGACATTATAATTTTCAAGGTATACGACTTCTTAAAACAAAACAATGAATTGCCTCATGATTGGAGCGTAACATCAGATTCAATCGCATGCTACATTGCAAATAAACTAAATTTAAAGAATTGTTATTTAATAAAAAATATTGATGGGATTTACTCGGGTAGTGGTAAAAATCTTGTGAAGGAATTAGTCATCTCTGAGTACGCGATGTTAAGGGAAAAAAACTTACTTTTTTATCCCTCTATAGTAGAAAACGATTCAAATCTCTCTGATCTGAAGAAAGATAACATCCCCATTGACGCTAATTTAATCCGACTCATCTCGGAATATGACATGAATTGCATTATTTTAAATGGTATAGAAAATACTTCAAGAATTATCGAATATTTTCAGTCAAACAATGAAAATAATAAGGTTTATACGAAATTGCATTTATAAAATGAGATCTTTTCTTAATCTCCAAAATATTTTTTAAAGCAATCACAACATGGAATACCGATCTCAATTTTTTTAGTTAAATCACTTCTACTTTTCATCAGACTCAATAATTTTTCTTTTAATCTTACGGAAGAATCCAAATCGTCAAATAAAAACTTTAATAAATCCTCTCTATGGTTGTTTCCTTTACATACGGGGCATTTGGAATAAAAGTCCATAAATTCGGCGTACATTTGTTTCTGATCTGCTGGTAGCTTTTCGTACTTTTCCTCTAATTCATTTGAATCCCCCAGTAAAATATCTCTTATCCTGGTTATGTCTTCTTGCATTTGCGCCTTTAACTTCTCAAAAAATTCAATAGCATGCTCTTCTTGCTCAAACGGATCGTTAGAAAAATAAGCCATGTTCAATACTCAAATAGTTGTTCCATTAATTAAGTTTTTTTGTCTTTTTCAATTCTTGCTTAATTTTTTCCGTTTTTTTATCCTTTATCCAATAGCGTATTTTAGAGTTTGAAAGTAGCGACTGAACTTCATCGTTAAGTTTTTGAAATATGGTTATATCAGACTTGGACAACTGAGGGATCTTATCAAGAGAATAATCTTCTTCAACTGGTCTTAGTTGTTCTTCTTCTTGAATAGGAATTGGTTTCTGTTCCTTCCTATCTAATAGCTTTTCTCTTAATATCTTTTTAAAGTAATTACTCCATCCTTTTATCCACGGGAACCCTTCTTTTACTTTAGGTTCTTCTATTTCGATGGAATCCCGTTTTACCACGATTAAATCTTCAGGACAAGAATTTTGACACGCTCCGCAATAAATGCAATCGTCCTCGTTGCACGCAATTTTGCCGTATTTTTTAATTTCTTCTGCAGATTCTGGGATAAAAAAGGATTCTGTCGGACATATGTTCACGCACGCTTTGCAACCAGTCGGATCGCATCGGTGAAGCATATTTTGCTTTATTATCACCTCTCCCTTGATTGGAGATTGAATTTCAAAGCATTGTTCTGGGCATTCTTTCTTTACTTTTAAAAAATCTTTAATACGATTGTTATTTCTCGCATCTAGGCACAATTGACAGATTGCGTTATTGAGATCCTCATTACATTTCTTGAGATCAATTTTGAAAAAAGGTTTGAGTTTTGGGTAATGATCCAATACGATCTGCTCTTCTGGTGCGATCGACAGTTCAAACGCATCGTTCACACACACAACCGGGCAGAGCATACAATAACAGCACTTATCGTAGTCAATAATGATATTCGGCGCGTCTTTTATTATTCCTTGTGCAATCTCTGGAATTGGTCCGAGTTCAATAGCGTCAGTTGGACATACTAACTTACAAAAACTACAACCCACACACTTCTCCAGATCGTAGGATAATTTCTTGTCAACATCTTTAAACTTCCAAGAAAAAACCAACTTTTTCCCTTCAACATCTTGGGCTTTTAAAGGCTCTTCTTGAGCGCTTGAATTTTGCGTATCGTTGGATTCAGTAATTACGACCAATGTCCGATATTTTATTTTAAAAATTAAATTAATCCAAGTAAAATAAAGGGTTTAGAAATAAAAATGTCTCTCCTATTAAAATTAGAATTCAAAGAACCAAAAGTCGTCCTTATCTTTTCGCAAAAAGTCTAGCATCTTGGCCATATCGTCTAATAAACCCTCTACAGTCGATTTATTGGTTCTTCGCTGAATAGGACCTCCAGAAAAGAACATCTCGTTAATCAGATTATCTATATCAAATCTGCCAAAGAATTTTTCGGGATTAAAGAAAAAAGTTGATAAAATCTCTTTCCCTTGGTTTCTAAACTCTAGGGTTAATTTTTCTTCGTATTGCTTGTAAAGAAAATCCTTCGCTTGTCGTAGTAAGCATTCCTTTCGAAGAATAATTTCGTTACGATCTTGGTCTAAGACGTTTAACTGCTTATCTAATTCCTGAATCTCTCTACCTAGAAATTGTATCTTTTCTGATTCACTCTTAAAAGAATCTAAGTCTGAACAGATTTCTATTGTCTGTTGCTCAATAATATCAATTTCTTTTTCTTCTTTACTTAGATTATGCTTGATACTAAAATAATTTGGAGAAATATTAATGCTTAACGAAATGTTATCTTTAATTTTATAGGCCTTTCCTCTCTTCTCTGGCATCTCAAATTCTTCAACAAGACCAAAGTTTTTTAAGAGCTCCATCTGACTGTGAACAGCTTGTCGCGAAATTTTTAACATTTCAGCCAATTCCGACACTGAAAGAGGTACTTTCGAGATTTTATTTAATATTGCTCGTCTCGTATCGTTGCCAATTAGTTCTAAAAATTCGTTTAAATCTTTTTCTTTCCTTTCAGCTGCGTTTTTTAACGCCAATCTTTTCCCACCTCTATTTTCCTCTAAATTAGATAACAACTAATGAATTAACCATATAAAGATTCTGATGGACCCTTATCGTCTTTAGCTTTCATATAAGACTTGGTATGTGCATCTGCGCGCTTCAATATTTTTTCAATTGCAGCGATAAAATGTTTGTTTTCGATGTTCATAGTCTTCATTTTATCGGAGTCTGCGTCATGTATCTGTTTTTGTAATACAGCTTCTCTAATAGCTAATAGCGTAGCCTCTTCGCAAATTGCTTGCACATCCGCACCTGTATAGCCCATCAGCATATCGGACAATTGATTAATATCAACATCGTCAGCTAAAGGTTTTCCCTTTAAGTGAATGTTAAAAATATCTACTAAAGCGTCTTTATCGGGCATTGGAATTTGTACGTGTCTTCCAAATCTTCCCGCTCTCAATAAAGCTGGATCTAACATGTCGGGACGATTAGTCGCTGCAACCAAAATTACATCGGTTAGTTCCACTAATCCATCCATTTCGGTTAGTAGTTGCGATATTACTTGTTCGGTGACTTCGGATCCTAAATGTCTCCCTCTCATTCCAGCAATTGCGTCGATTTCATCGAAAAATATAATACATGGTGCAGCTAATCTTGCTTTTCTAAATGTTTCTCTAACGGCCTTTTCGCTTTCTCCTACCCATTTGGAAAGGAATTCAGGTCCTTTTACAGAGATAAAATTTACTTCACTTTCGTGCGCCAACGCTCTCGCTAAAAGGGTTTTCCCCGTTCCTGGCGGACCAAATAACAATATTCCGTTGGGAGGTTTCGATTTCATGTGCTCAAATAAGTTAGGATACTTAAGCGGCCATTCAATTATTTCCCTTAATTGTTGCTTTGCGTCTTCTAATCCCCCCACATCTTCCCAGGTTTCTTTTGGAGTAATTATTAACACTTCTCTTAAAGCAGACGGCTCGATACTCGTGAGCGCGTGAGTAAAATCTTTCATATAAATTTGAATTTTATCTAAAATTTCGGTTGGAACTGGTTTTTCCATATCAATTTCGGGTATAATGCGTCTTAAACTTAACATGGCAGCTTCCTTAGCCAGAGCTTCGAGATCAGCTCCCACAAAACCGTGCGTTTTATCAGCTAACAAATCCAAATTAACATCTTGGTCTAAAGGCATACCTCTCGTATGAATCTGGAGGATCTCGTATCTTCCATCTCGATCGGGAACTCCAATTTCTATTTCTCGATCGAATCTTCCTGGGCGCCGCAAAGCTTCGTCAATATCGTTTACTCTGTTCGTTGCTCCGATAACTATGATTTCGCCTCTTGATTCTAATCCGTCCATTAGCGATAGTAATTGAGCAACAACTCTCCTTTCAACCTCCCCAGTTATTTCACCTCTTTTAGGTGCAATTGAATCTAATTCATCAATAAATATAATCGATGGCGCGTTTTCTTTTGCGTCATCAAAGATTTTTCGTAAGTTTTCCTCACTTTGACCGTAAAATTTACTCATAATTTCTGGACCACTAATCGTTATGAAATAAGCATCTGTTTCATAAGCAACAGCTCTCGCAAGTAATGCTTTCCCCGTTCCCGGAGGTCCGTGTAATAAAACTCCCTTGGGTGGAGCGATTCCTATTCTTTTAAATAATTCGGGATGTCTCATTGGTAATTCAATCATTTCTCTAATCTTTTGAATCTCTTCGTTGAGGCCGCCAATATCCTCGTAGCTTACTCTTGCTCGCTCGTAAGTCTCCAACTCCTCGATTGTTTTTTCTGAAACTATCATTTTCGTTTTAGTCGAAATTTGAACAGCTTCTACAGATGGTGTAAACTTTACAATCATAAAATCAAATCTCTGTCCGCGCGCAAAAAAACTGATTATATCTCCTTT